>JBBPYM010000454.1:0-31072 GCA_038199905.1 Chitinophagales bacterium
AAAGTACCAGGCTGGCAGTAACAGTAGCGTTCTTTGTCGGAATTTACCTCAAGGGGCGGAAGGATTAAGATGGAGTAATGGCCGCTCTCCCCCTTCTTACCATGATGCTTTGATTTATAGAAAAAAATGGCGGTAATTACTACCGCCATTAAAACTGGAACTTTACTCTAAGCTTACTATACTCGCTTTCAGCGTATTTTTTTCACGGTATTTGCTGTATAGCCACCTAAATTGTTGAAAGCTGCGTATTGATTGCGAATTATGCCTTCTTTGAAATTTTATATTTCCCCACCACTTCACCGTCGTCGCGGATCATTTTTAAATTCAGCTCTTTTCCGGTTGCATGAAGTTTAATAAGCGTACGTTTTCCTTCAAGTGGACCGCCGCCGATAACTATCGGGTAATTATGCGTCGCATCCGCATCATGGGTTGCGTACCGATGGGTATGCCCTGAAATTTGCAAGTCTATCTTTCCCTTGTTGAGTAAAGGCCCAAACAATTTCTGACAATGCATCGTACCATGCCAATCCCCGGAGTGGTAGGGTGAAATATGGATCAGCACAACACGGAAAGGCGCTTTTATAAACGCTTCGCTTTTAATCTCCGTTTCAAGCCATTTCTGCTGTACCTCACGGTATTGATCAAACGCAGATAGTCCACCATATTCCCAATGGTCATCCGTTTTGTCTTCCCCGGAATCAAGTATAACAAAATGTACGGGTCCGCGCGTAAAAGAATAATAATACTTATCATCAGGGTAGGCAAAATAATCTTTAATGTTGCGTGAGAATCCGCCACGGCATTCATGGTTACCCTGCGTCAAAATAAAAGGCACCTGCTGCGCGAAAATATCCACACATGGTTTAATAAGATGTTCGTTGAGTTGGGATTCGCTGGTTACCCAATCAAAACAATCGCCATTGAATACGACAAAATCATAGTCGGGCTTGGTGCCGGTATAACCATGACGATATAACATCTCAGGGATTATCTGGGGTCGATCATGGATATCATTAAAAATGACAGTCTTAAATTCCTCTTCATTGGCCAATGGGGTTTTAAACGCAAACTGAGGGCTGATGATGGACTCACCAAATTTATAGTTCGGACCATTAACGCTTGTAATTTCTGTTGACACAATCCTGTACTTATGATCTCTACCGGGCTTAAGATTCCGAAGCGTTATTTTATTAACGCGGTTATTGGCTTCTATAAGTCCGCCGACATGGGCAAATGCCTTAAGGCTCAGGTTCATGCCTTCACCATATTCAACCCAGCTAAAACTATTCTTATGGGCGATCCACATGATCGTTACCTGGTCGGGAAGTGGGTTTTGCAAATATGGTCCTGCAATGAAACGATTTGCTTCTTCAACAGGTGCAGGTTCAGCCAACGGTGAACTACTGGCTGCAAAAGGAATCACACTAAGTGCACCCATTGCTGTTATCTTTTCGAGGAAAGCTCTTCTATTTGACGACATATTCAGTTTGAGTTTAACAAAAAATTGATTAACAGATATAAGGGAGATGTTCGAACGAGCGAGCGTTGTTAACCCGAGGTTTGGCATAGCTGACAGCGCATTGCTGCCAGCTTATTGCTTTCGAACAAATTACTGCAAAATCTCATTAGTACCCCGGGTTTTGTACCAGGGATTTATTCTTATTTAGTTCTCCTCTCAGGATCGGGAAGAAATATGCTTTGTTCTCCCATTTCCAGGTTTCGAAAACTACCGATGTTATTGTTGGAACGGTTGACGTGGTGTGATCTGGATTTAACTTGTACACTACGTTGGCACGGCTAACCGGATGATAGGCCAGGGGACCAATGACCCACCTGCGTACATCAAAAAATCGCTGCTCTTCAAACATCATCTCTACACGTCTCTCATTCCGGTAGCGGGTGCGCAAGGCGGATCCCGATTCTGTTACCGGCGGCATGCCTGCTCTTTTTCTTATCATGTTAATGTAGGTGCGTGCTTCTGCATCCTCGCCGAGCTCAATACAGGCTTCTGCGTAATTCAGCAAAACTTCGCCGTATCTTATCCAGCGCCATGGCACTTCCTGGTAGAAATATTGAGCGTCAACTTTAGGATCTATAAATTTGCGCATATAGTACCCCGTATAACCGCCGTTCCAATCTTCTATCGGACTTTTTCTTGTATCCAATCCTGGTATTTCAATTACTTTATTTAAGGTATTATCCCATCTTTCAAATATCCCTACCTGTATGGTGCTTGTTGGGTCAGAGCCTGCAACGTCTGCCGGGCGCGGTCTCCATTTGGCTCCCTCATACAAGATGTCTGCATAAAAGCGCGGATCCCTTTTTTTGTACGGAGCGGCTGCATGCGCTGGGTTTTTCCAGTCGAACCTGCTGCCATCTGCCATTTCAAAATCATCTACCGCATCTCCGATAGGCGCGTTGGTTCCCCAGTTGTGCCAGCCGTTAGGGCCACTTACCAAACCTATCATGGGCGTTAATATCGGTGTAAAATATTTTACAAAAATGTCTTCAGGTGTCTCCTTCAAAGTAAAAAGTTCGACAATATTCTGGGCCACGGAATCGCCGGGAGCAGGATCGGATTTATACAGTCTATAGAGGCCGGAACTGATCACTGCCTTTGCTGCGTCTTTAGCTGCCTGCCACCTCGCAGTTCTGTTTCCATCTTTAAATCCTATCAGTTCCTGGTTAGCATATTGAGGAAATACTGGTGTGTTGTACAAATCACTTGCGGCGTATAGAAGAATCCTTGCCTTGAGCGCCATTGCGGCGCCTTTTGTGGCCCTGCCTTTATTAGTTCCAGTTTGCACAACAGGCAACAAGCCTATTGCCTTGTCACATTCTCCCGACATAAAAGCTACACAGTCAGCATAAGAATTTCTTGCTACACTAAAGTCATCACTAAGTCCATAACTTTCTTTTATAATGGGAACACCGGCATAAACGCTGGTTAATAAATGGTAGATATAAGCTCTTAAAAAATGAACCTCTCCCGTTACTCTGTCTTTGGTTGTTTTGCCATCGATTATAGTTTTGCTATACGGAACGATATCAACCTTTTCAAAAAACAGGTTACAGTAACGGATTGTTTTGTAAAGATCATCCCAGCTTCTGTACCTGGAAGGCGTGCTCCAGCCAGGAATATCATCTGTTGTCAGCAACCCGTTATTGAAGTTTTTTGAAGGACCATTTCCACGGTAGTGGGCCTCATCCACGATATTTGATTTTAGCCGCCCGTTTGAAAAAGGTTCGTCTAATCTGAAATAGATCTGGTTGATAAAAGTTTCCACCAATGCCGGATCGGACCACACTGCAGTCTCGGCAAATTCGCCAAGGGGATTGGTATCAAGAAAATCTTTTTTGCAGGACGATAGCAAAAAGATGACCAATAAAAATTTATATAAATAAAGATGCTTTTTCATATTGCAATTTTAGAAGTTTAGATTAAAGCCAACGTTATAAACTTTATTCAGCGGATAGGCAGTTGCTGATGTTGTTTCCGGGTCATAATCTTTAAAGTTGTCTATGGTAAGAATGTTAAGACCGCTTACATAGATCCTTAAGCCGTCGAGATGCAGTTTGCTTAATAACGCAGATGGCAGGCTGTATCCCACTTCGAGGTTTTTCAGCCTTATGTAGTCGCTTTTCTCAAGCCAGTAGGTATTGTTACCACCGTTACGCCAGTATTCTCCGTAGCGGTTCCATGTTCTTGGTTTTGATGAGTTAGTATTTGTCGCCGTCCACCGACCCGAAACATCTTCAGCAAGGAAATTGCCAGACTCACCCGAAAATTCGTAGTAGTTATTTCTCAAAGCTCCTGTAGCACCCTGGAAGAATACAGTAGCATAAAAACTCTTGTAAGCCAGGTCAAGGTTAAGGCCGCCAATGAAAGTGGGTATATCTGTTTTATAAACCCTTTCCCTGTCTAAACCATTTATCTTGCCATCATTGTTTACATCTTCAAAAATTACATCACCGGGCCTTGCGTTGGCCCAATGAGGATAATCATCTACTTCTTTCTGTGAATGGAAGATGCCTATTGCTTTGTAATATAACTGCGAGTTCATTGGATAACCGGTAGACTTTTGGTAGTCGGGAACTCCCGGTGTTTCATCCCAAAATTTGATCTTGTTTTTCTGATAGCCGCCATTAACCGACACTTCATAATTAAAATCACCCAGCCTGTTCTTATAACCCAGCTGGAACTCAATACCACGGTTTACCACTTCACCTATATTCTCGCGAGGTAATGTCAAGCCTGTTGATCCGGGAACCGACGCATTTCGCTGCCATAAAATATTTGTACGTAAGTTGTAAAAGTAGTCGCCTGAAAATTTTACTTTCCCATCAAACAGCTCGCCATCAAACCCGATATTCGCCTGGTTAGCTACTTCCCAGGTAACATTCGGATTTGGAATACGGAGTTCATTCAGGATCTTTTGTTCTTCGGTCATATTAAAAATCATCCTGCCTGTGGCAGAACTATTATAACCATAGCTAGAGAGGAATTGAAATGCTTCAATGCGATCATTACCTGTTTGTCCCCATGAACCGCGGAGTTTGAAATAATTGATAAAGGCAAGGTTATCCTTCCAGAAGTCCTCACCGGAAGCTTTCCATCCGACGGAAACACCCGGGAAGAAACCAAACCTTTTAACTTCGGGAAATATATAAGAGCCGTCATATCTCCATACGAACTCAAACAAATACTTCTCGCGGAAATCATAATTTACGCGGCCGAAATAATTCAGGCGAGCAGATTCTGATGCTGACCCGTTGTTATTCTTTTCAAGATCACCACCTGCGAACAACTGGTCAATAGCAGTAGAAACGAAATACTTTCTGAATGCCGAGAAGTTCATGGCCGTTCCGGAGATACGTTCAGAACCAAATAAAACTTTAAAATTATGATCATCAAAACGGCGTTCATAATTTATTAAACCATTTAGTGTAAGCCGGTTTGCATCATTCATGCTTTGTGTTAACTGTGGAGCGGAGTATCCCTTTTTCCCTTCTACCAGTATCGGTTCATGATTTGCATCATAAGACTGCTGATCCCATGCATACAGGTACCATGGCTTCTGCCACAACTTCCTGTTCTCGATATTTTTATCGATGGAAGCATTACCTGTGAAAGAGAGTCCTTTAACCCAGGGGATGTTGATGTCGAGTTTCACCCTGCTTTCAAAATTATACCGGGTAGTTTTATCCAGCCCGGTCTGATCTGTTGTTATCACTACCGGGTTGTCGCCATACTCAATGTCCGGGCCATTTAAGCCATTTGGCCAGTAGGCTGGCAGGTTTGGTTTGCCGCGCATCAACATAGAAAAAATTGCGCTGGCTGAACGTGTGGGGTAGTTCCTGTTCTCCTGGCGTCCGGCGATGTCGAAGCTCAGGTTGATGTTTTTAGATATTTTTGCATCGATGTTACTTCTAAAATTCGCTTGCGAGTAATTGGTGGCACTTTTTTTATAGATACCATCCTGGAAATTTGCACCTACTGACACAAGATATTTTATGCTTTCCGATCCTCCGTTTACAGATAAACTCGCGTAACGCTGTTGAGCAGTCGGTTTAAAAGTAGCATCAAACCAGTCAGTATTGGGATATAACCAGGGGTCATCGTTTGCCTTGTATTTATCAATATCTGCAGCGGTATACCTTGGTTGTTGACCTGCGTACAAATTTATTTCGTTGATCATTTGCGCGTAACTTGCCGCATCCGCCATTTTAGGAATAACGGTAGGCGTGCTCCATCCCTGATTTACGCTAAGGGTTACTTTTGGCTTGCCTTGTGCGCCACGTTTTGTGGTAATAAGTATTACCCCGTTTGCTGCCTGGGCTCCATAAATTGCAGCAGACGCATCTTTTAAAACCGTGATAGTTTCGATATCTGACGGGTTAAGTCGTTGCATATCTCTGTTTGCTATACCATCGATAACAATGAGGGGTGAATTATCACCTAGTGTGTTAGAACCTCTTATCCTAAGTGTTGAACCATCGTTGCCGGGTTCTCCTGACCGGGTTACTGCTACAAGACCTGGCAATCTTCCCGCCAGGGAATTTGTATAGTTAATAGCAGGAGCTGCCTGCAACTTATCACCCTTAATAGTACTTATCGCGCCCGTAACTGTCGCAGCTTTCTGTCTGCCATACCCCACCACAATCACTTCATTCATTCTTGAGTCTTCTGTTGTTAATACGATTGTTAGGGCTTTTGCTGATGTAACAATTACTTCCTGTGTTTTATAACCTACAGAAGAAATCACAATTACAGATCCCGCATCGGGAACCTGCATCGAAAAGTTTCCGCTCAGATCGGCCGCGACCCCTTGTTCGGAACCTTTGAGTTTTATCGAAGACCCTGCAAGTCCAATACCCTTTTCGTCCGTAATTCTGCCTGTAATATTAATGGGAGGTTTTACGGGTTGTACTGCAGAACTAAGGGTATTATCTACCGGCTCTTTTCTTTTTAAGACTATCTGCTGCTCATCAATTACATACCCGATTGGCTGATCTTTGAAACAGATTTTCAGCACCGCATCCAGTGAGGAATTGCTTACATTCAGCGTTACATTCTGTGTGTTTTGTAATAATTTTTCATTGTAAAAAAAGTGATAAGCACTTTGTTTCTGAATCTCTTTCAGCACTTTTTGAATGGGCACATCTTTTAAATAAAGCGAGAGATCCTGTGAATAGCCAGTGGCTGCCGCGGGCAGGCAATTGGCAAGCATTAGTAACACCCACAGTTTGAAGAAGATCGGAATTCTGCGATATCCTTTTTTCAATGGCAGCAAACTAGCATTTGGTCGCATAACTTGGTTTTGTTTAGTTAAGTAATTACCAGCGTAAAATGATTGTTTTAAAATGCATGCCTGGCACACATTTAAATCACAACCGGGATTTATGAAATTTTTCTGTATTATTTATTCATTTTTTTAGTTGTTGTCCTCGCGAAAATATTGTTTGCCTACTGAGAAACAATCATTGTTTTGCCATTTAATTTAAACTTAATGTCACTCCACTGCATCCATTTCAACAACCGCGACAATTTTACTGATCTTTCTAATTTACCAGTAAACCGGTCTTGTGGAATTACTCCCGCATAAACAATTTTCAGATCGTACCATCGTGCTGCTTGTTTTAGAACGTCCGATAATTCTGTATTCTCAAACTGGAAGTAGCCGTTCTTCCATGCAATAGATTCTTCTGTATCAAGATCATTTTTCAGTTGAATATTCCTGTCTTTAATAACTGCCTGCTGACCCGGAACCAGGAAACGATTTTGTTGCTGACTTTTTATTTTGATGGAGCCTTCCAACAGTGTGGTTCTTATTTCTGCTTCGTCACCATACGCATTTACATTAAATTGTGTTCCTGTAACTTCAACCTCTGCTTGCTTTTTACCAGCTTTGTTGATTTCCACTATAAAGAGAGACTTTGTCTTTCCCTTTTTGCGCGGCAGTGATGCTACTTCAAAATACACTTCTCCCGTCATTTGAATTCTTCTTTCAGCACTGGTATAATTGGTGGAAAATCTAATGGAAGAAGATGCATTAAGCCAGGCCCGGGTTCCGTCGGGTAGGTCTAATTGGTACTGTCCGCCATTGGGAGTCGTTAATATGTTGTAACGCTTGGCACCTGACGGTAAGGCTTCGGTTTTATAGGAGATTTTGCCATTGCTAAAATTTATTATCGTATTATTCTCGTCATGAGCCAACGTACCGGTTGTAGTTTTATTCAGCAAGATCTGGCATCCGTCAGAGAGGGTTAACATGGCATTGTTATCGCCGGGGAATATGTCGCTGTCAATCTTTTGTGATGGTTCAACGAGAGCGTGAAGCGATTTAGTTGGCTGCCGAAACCAAAGGTATGAAAACGTGGAGATCAACACAAGAAACACTGCTGCTGCGGCCAGGGCCGATCGCGAAGCGATTCGTTTTTGTGTCTTTTTAGTATGCAAGCCCAGGTATTTAAAAGTTTGAGCAGGAAAGATTCCAGAACGCAGCCGCTCAGACATTTCAAGTGGCATTTGTATTCCGGGCGCTTCGCTTTGCCATTCACGTTGTAGGAGCTCATCCAATTCGTTGTCATCAGCCTGTTCGATCCATTTAGCCAACTCTTCACCCTCAACATCTTTCAACGTTTTAGCAAGGTATTGTTCGAACAGGTAATAAATACGTTTTGGCACCATAAGTAAATGATTATCAATAAAGCTTTACCTTAGGTTTAGCCCCAGGTTGAGATTTAAAGGAATAATGTTATTTGCGCCTTTGTACCCGTCAATTTTTTGTACTAACGGGTTGCAGAAGATATAGACAAATGAATGTAGAAAGAGGGCTAGTTGACAGTGTAAAAAGTTATTATTTTCCGTTTACGCGAGTCCGTCCTCAACCACTCGATGGTATTTCAAGGCAGGAGGAAAATCAACAAATAAATTCTCATTATAGAACTAGCATGTAGACGCATTCGTTCCCTGATAGAACGCAATGCCTGCACGATATGATTTTTAACTGTGGAAGAAGAAATGTTTAGCCGATGAGCAATCTCCTCGTGTTTGAGGCCAAGCTCCCGGCTCAGCGTATAAACAAGTTTTTGCTGCGGCGATAGTTTCTGCAGTGATCTTTGCAGTTCCTGCAGTGCTTCTCTATAATCAAGAAGGCTTCCCGGGTCATTTACGTAATCCGAAGATCTTACAATACTGAGTTCTGACAAGACCATTTTTTCCTTTGCGAAACGTTTCAATGAATTAATCGATTGGTTTCGCGACATCATGTACAAGTAGCTTGAAAAATGTTCGATTGAACGAAGGCTTTCTTTATCCTTCCATAATTTCAAAAAAGTTTCCTGTATAATATCTTCTGTAAATTCAGGAGACGAATTTATCCTGATGATAAACGTATAGAGCTTATCCTTATACCTGTTAAAGATTTCTTCAAATGCAGGCTCATTCCCTTCCGACGCTAATCGAAGCAGCTCTGGTTCTGTATAGCTTTCAAGTGGCAAATTGAACTGTTAAGTGAACCAAATATATAGATATGTAATTACTTTAACAAATATTAAACATTGAAAAAGCCTTGCTTAAACGCAATGTAAATTATTAAGAAATTTTAGTTCCCACCTGTTAGCGTGAAACTTTTTTAGCAATCACTGTGATGGTAACCTGGTAGTCCGGATCCTTAAAATCCAGTTTGCCTATTGATAACTCTTCCACTGCAATACCTCTTATCAAGCTAACGGCAGCCAGGCAATTACCATAATAATCCACTTCCACGTTGCCATCGCCAAATATTTCCTCAAAAGTTTTTAAGGTCGACAAGGTGGTAAATCGCCAGTAGTCACCCCAGCGATCCATATCATGCCTCGAAATTTGGCAGGGCCCCGAAACGGTGGCCAACAAATAACCCCCTGGTTTTAGCACCTGGTACGCACCCCTGATGGCGTCGGAAAAGTTATAAATGAAATTAAAAGTCTGTGTGCATATAAAGCAATCAATTTTATCAGCCGGCAAAGTAACTGGATTGGTGAGATCACCGATGATAGTTGCTTTCGGGTTATCATGGTCTATGTGAAGCACTTCATATTTTGAAACATCGCTGCCAAACTTGTTACTGTATTTGCTATCTGCAATTTCTAACACTGTGCCCCTGATCAAATGCGTTTGACTTGCAAGAAATTTATCTATATAATACCGGTCTATAGGCGTTCCCCTATCCTCGCCAAAATGACGTGAAACAGGTCCAATATCGTCAAGGGTTAATCCTGCTGGTTTTGTAACAGTTCGTTTCAGCAACTGTAGGATCTTCTTTATCATTTATTCTGGATCAAGAGTTTGAGTATTGATACCGGCTAAACACATCGTTACAAGTCATTTAAATAGATTAGTAACCATGTACAATAAGAAATTCTTCAACCCATTTTCTCTTATTAACCTGAGTAACCTGCGTGGAGACCTGCTATATATCTGTGAAAAGGTATACTGATCGGCGGCTTTATTCACCATCATTTTTTCAGGATGTGCCAATGGAAAAGTCAGAACATTTGTTTTGAGATCCTTTTTTGAATCAGCAAGAGAATGATGGGTGGGGTTATTTTCAATTCCAATATTTTTCACCAGGTTAACCTGTGGACTGATGGCGAAGCCATTATTTTTCAAAATGGAATACATCAGTTGGTAGTCCCAGGTATTTGTTTTGCCGTTTTTAGCCTGCGAAAACTTCTGCAGCCAGTAGTTTTTCTCTACGCTAGTCGTGAAGCTGTTCTCCAGTTTTTCGGTTTTGAACGTTGCTTCAAGATCAGTCATATTGAAGTCGTAGTTTTTCCAAGCGCGGCGCCAGGAAGCCCAGCCCCAGATTTCCGGGTAATGGGTGAAATAATAACTGCCGCTACCGCGGATTTGTCCATCCTGGAAGTTGTTGCCCCCGATCAGCATTACCTGGTCTGTGTCCCTGTACCTTTCAAGTAATTCCTCGCAGTAACAAAAAAAAGATAGATCCGGGTAACAGTCGTCTTCTAAAATAATGCCTTCGGGCACCTCTTCAAAAAACCAGGTAATCGCAGAACTTACGGCAGGGCCGCAACCCAGGTTTTCGTTACGGAACAAAGTTTTAACAGCACAGGGCCAGTTAATCTCCTTTATAATATTCCTGGTTTGTTCACACTTTTCGGCCTCTCCGTTTACCGAAGAACGGGGACCATCTGCGGCAACATACAAATATGTAGGTTTTGCTTTTTTTATCTGATCAAACACCACCCGTGTGGTATCGGGACGATTAAAAACCAGGAATAGTATGGGAGTTTCTAACGGTTGCTGCATTGTTTAATTGCTTGCAAATTAGGTCTTTTTGCGGTTAGTGATTCTCTTGAGGTTAAAGCGCTGTTCTAAAGGAAACAAAAATGCAACCTGCACACTATCTAAATAATATTTCGTAGTTGTTTCCGTTTTACAGGAACCGTACTCGTCCAGCACAAAATTGGACAGCGGCTAATTTATGAATGCTTATGACATCAGTGAAATATCTATCCTGGCTACTATCTCTAAATCTGCGGTAAGGATTTCAACCAACGATCTTTTCGAACTTTTAATTACGGAATCCGGATCAAGTGAAAATGCTGTTCCGTTTATTAAAACCCTCAATAGCCTGTTTAGCCGTGAACTTTTAGAAATTACCCTCGATGATAATGCTCTGATCCAATGGAAAATCAGTGAAACCGGTAAAGATTTGTTGACCAACGGTGATGTGTAAAACTAACTTGGTTTCGCACGCCGCCCTCCATAATGACCCTTTCCGATTATAGTTAATTATTGAAGAAAGAATCTCGTTTGAGTCGGGGTATCTTTCCTTATTAGAATTCTTTAAAACTATTCTTTCGTACTGATCCAGCTTAAAGCTTCCTCCAGCTCGCGGAGTTTAAAACCCCTCGATTCCCCAGGCACTGCATTACCGAACAAGTTAGTAAATTTCTCCACACCCACCTGGTCCGTAACAACAGCTATTTTTTTCCATTTGGTAAAATGTTTTATCCCCGCCTTCATATCCTGAAACCATGAGCCGACAGTAAAGTTTTTTATTTCTGTTTCGAGGACAAGGATATAATAAATTTCGTTGTGGCTGTCAACAAGGTTTTGTAATCCTGGCAACAGAACCTGTTCTATATCTTCAGTTGTAACGTTACCAGTTGCAGTCATTCCAAATACAAAAGGCGGTAAATCGGTCATTGGTGTTAGCATAATTACATTTTAGAATTTTAATCTTGTTGATAATTTAGTTGCTTTTCAATTAGCCGCTTAAAAGACCGAGCTGCGAGGAACTATGTCCGCATCTTTAAAGGCCTTGATATATTTTATTTTATAAGTTGCGGCGGAGGATTTCTTATTTTGCGCCTTCAAACTTTGGTACATTCCAAACAGTGACCATCCATTACCAGGGTTAGCAATCAAATCTTCGTTATACACGATTTCTGCTTCCTTTGGTCTTTTCATTTTCAAAAGTTCTACGCCCAGGAACTGCCTTGCCGGGATCATCCAATCCTGCGGTTCGCGATAAATCAGCAGGTCTTCTTCCTTGACTGCAAGATTGAAAGCTGCTATTGCTTCAGCGGATTTTCCTTCGCTACCCAATATTTCACCTTTTAATATACCTGCAGCTATTCTTCCACACTGAACGGGTCTGTTGAAAGGCATTAAACGAATTGCAAGGAGACTGTCAGAAAGGTTCTTTTCAAGACGATCGAGGCAGACGCGCGCCTCAGATAAATTGTTTTTCCTAATATTTGCCAGTCCTCTTGCGAAATCATCCAGTATTGCCGCGTATTTCCAGTTCGGGTTTACAGCGGGAGACTGTAATATTGTATCCCACTTTCCCAATCTTGTCCAGGCGATAACTGGTACCATGTAAAGAAATTGTGTGTAGGCATCTTTTTCAACTGGCAGCCTGGACTCCATGATTTTGTTACGTAAGCGAAAATATAAGGGCGTTGCTTTTTTAAAAATGCCGGCTGTTAGGGCACAATAGGATTGTACTGCGAAAAAATGCGTATTTGAATTTCTGCCAATGCCAAGGTGTGGGGCTAAGGAATCAATAATATTATTCGCAGTAATGGCATCATCGTTTACAGTGGCCCCTTTTGCAAACAAGCCATTCCGCTGGTACATATGCGTTGCCATATGCACCATATGCCCAATACCAGGAAGGGAAGTTTTAAGCTTGTCAGCATTTGCAAGTGCCACAGAAGGGTCTTTTGACGCCTCCGTTATGTGAATATAATAATGAAGGGCGGCCGGATGCAGCGGGCTCCGGGTAAGAATATCTTCGCAAAAATTTTTAACCTGGTTTGTCCAGGGTTTAGGCATTCCATTGTTGTACCAAAAGTCCCACTTATGAGAAAGCATTACAGCATCGATATACAATGCCTTGATGTCAACATCGTTTTTGTATTCTGTTGTCAGCGATAATAAAGCGTTGGCGTAATTACTGTCTAATTGTTTACGGTCGGTGTTTGTGGTGTCCGAAGAATATCGCTTTTGCATAGCGCGTATAAGTGCCTGTTCCTTATTGGATGAGCTTTCCATCGATCCGGTCATTTTATCGATAACTGCCAGCACACCGATTCTCATCTTGTAATAATAGTCATTGTAATTCGGGCCCATGGAAAGAGCCTGTCCCCAGTAGCACATTGCGGAACTGGGGTCAAAGCGACTTGCCTCTTTAAAGGAAGCCAGCGCCTCCCTGAAATGATAGCTATAATAAAAATTCAGTCCCTGGTTGAAATAAAATTGGGTGCTATCGCTTTTTGTGGAGATAGTGTAATTGTATTTACCCCATCCAGGCAGCACTGTTATAAATTTTCCGTTGGCGTCACTCTTTGTATCTGATGGAGAAGGCGCGCAGCCAAGGCTCGGTGGATTGATGTTTTCTTCAACAGTGTTTGATTTATTGCTGAAGGCAGATCCAGCAAGTAGAATTATCCAGTTAGAAAATATAAGCAGGATTGTAGTTAGCGTATTTTTCATGCTCATAGAATTGATAGTTGAAGTTAATATTAATTCCATTAGCCAGAGATAAGCCGTTTTATTCCTATGTCATTTTTTTAACCCTGTTCGTGCGTGGATCGATATATAAATGTAAGCCACCTCTACAAACGCCGTTCGCGCTCCGTCCCAGCGGAACGGCAGGTGGTAGAAAAAATGGTCAAATAAGAATCTGGGGGTGACTAAAAAGGTTCTATTCTAAAAAAATCTCGCATTTTAAAGCCCAACAGAGCGGAATAAATTCGGTATAGTCCCTTTTTAGTCACCCCCCGCCCAAAGTAGGATGATATTCAAGTAAGTCAATAATGTCAACATCGCTCTTTTGCAATCAGAACTCACACATATATCCCGAGTCACTTCTTCTGTTCCGCTGGAACAGAGAACCAATGTGAGGTTTTTTCTACCCACCTGACGTTCCGCTGGAACGGGGAATGCTGAACATAAAAACAACGCATATATTTATGCCTCAAGCTAATCAGATGTTCCGCTGTATCAAAGACATCCCCATGTTTTGGTCAGGCATTAGATGATAAGTTTTAGGATAAATCCTTTGTAACAACGCTGTAGCATTGGCGATGGCAGGGCAATTTATATTCGTCCGCCAGGCACTGATGTTGAATTATATTCCAATGTCGAAGTTGACAAATAACAGCCCAATTCATAATGTCCCGCCGGAACATATGTTGATGCCGAACTAATGTTCATTGCTATTACGTCAGGCCCTGCTATTGCTAATGCAGTGTTATGCGCCTGTGTCAGGGCCTTGATGGAATGATTTTATTAGGTCCTTTAATTCTTTATCACTGATTGTTGCAGTGTCCGCTTTATCGTATATTGAAATTAAGTTTACTATTATATTTTCGTCTTCTAACCCAACAGCAACAATTATAGTCGTTTCCACTAAGGATATAACCCTTGCACCTCCGCTTTTCCCCTTTCCCTTGCTGGAAATTTTAATTCGTATTTTATATGCGTTATGTCCGAGCGGTGTGCCGAGTTTTGGATTGTTGATTAATTCCTTTTCTAAGTTCAGAAGGTCTTTCGAGAATGATGGGTATTTCTTTAAAAGCGGTTTAACGGCAGACTTAAAATTTTTGGTGATCTGAATCGTGACCCTCATTTAAGGAATTCTTTAAGAGTCTGTAGTTTTTTTCCCGATTTTTTGCTTTGTCTGACTTCATTCAAACCGTGATTAATGCCATTATATATGTCTAATTTCTTTTGAAGTTTTTGATAATTACTATTTAAGTCTTCCCATAACTTCACTGGCACAAGGACGGAAGTTTTGGTTCCAGTATTATCTATAATATATCTTAAGGCGTTTGGCATTCCTATTTTTTTTCAAATTTAAAGAAACTTTGTTAGTTTAAGGCGCATAACGTAAGGATTCAACCCTATAAAATTGTTTAAAAAATAAATGCGCTTGTAGCACGGATTAAAAATGCTGGTATTACGCGTATACTTTTGTTAACGTTAGCCATTGGAGGGGATATGGACCGTAGGTCTATGTTTCGCCGCTAAAGCCCACCACAGACTTTACCATTTCAGCTTTCAGGATTTTTAAAAAAAAGGTCAAAAAAAGGTTCATCCCAGCTGCGTACACCAATCAGCAATGCTATTAGTCCTACCATAAAAAAAGCCTGTCACTTTATTGATGACAGGCTCTTCGTTATTCACCGTTTGTTATTCCGTTCTTCTCCCTAGGTCTTTTCCAGGTCCTCGGTGTAAAGCCATCCATTTTTACAATCTTTGGAATGAATTTACCCACAACATCTACCAGGGCTTTCTGCGACTGCATCACAGCCTCGATATCTTTGTATGCAAACGGTGCTTCGTCCAGTCCGCCGCCTAACAGCTTAACCCCGTTTTTTTCCAACACCTCTTTCAGTTGGTTCTGGGTAACGGAAGCGATCGCTTTCGTACGGCTCATTCTTCTTCCGGCACCATGGGCAGCAGAATTCAGGGATGCGGTTTCACCTTTACCTTTTACAATAAAGCCAGGTGCCGTCATACTCCCTGGGATAATGCCCAAAACATCCTTGCTCGCGGGCGTGGCCCCCTTCCGGTGAACGATCACTTCACGTCCTTCGTACATTTCCCTCCAGGCAAAATTATGGTGGTTCTCCACCATCTTAATTGGCTGTCTTCCTAATTGACTGGCGATTTTTTCATGAATAACATGATGACACGCCGCAGCGTAATCACCCGCAAGGTTCATTGCCAGCCAGTACTCCATTCCTTCCTCCTCGTCAAGAGTCAGCCAGGCCAGGTTGGCGGCTTCGCCGGGGAGGTGTCTTTTTTCCTTTGCTATCTTCGTGTAGTGGTTAGCGATATTTGCACCTAGTGCTCTCGATCCGGAGTGAGACAGCAGGCCCAAATAAATTCCCGGTTCAACATTCAAACACTCGTCACGTTCCGTAATTTCAACGGTGCCGAACTCTACAAAATGGTTGCCTGAACCCGAAGTTCCTAATTGCTTTGCGGCTTTTTGCTGAAGGCTTCTTAACAGGCCAGTCTCATTAAACGCTCG
This sequence comes from Chitinophagales bacterium, assembly GCA_038199905.1. Lineage (GTDB taxonomy): Bacteria > Bacteroidota > Bacteroidia > Chitinophagales > Chitinophagaceae > JADCRZ01. The sequence goes on from JBBPYM010000454.1 coordinate 16,059, forward strand.
TCTATCAAGCACTTCGTGAGAAATGTTGTGGTCGAACTGCCTGCCACTTCCAAACAAAGTTGCTTCATTCAGTTCCCTGGTAAAATAGTTTTCACGCTGCAGGAGTTCTTTCGGATCAATATCAAAAATGGACAAAGACATCCTGCAGCCAATGTCCACTCCCACACCATATGGGATAACAGCATTTTCAGTGGCCAGCACGCCACCAATCGGCAAGCCATACCCCGAGTGACCATCCGGCATCAACGCTCCTGCAACGGCGATCGGCAATCTTGCCGCCTGGCTCATCTGCTGCAAAGCGCCTTCCTCAATTTGTTCTGCTCCGAAAACAGTATAATGAATACCGTTATTATTCAATGGTATTTCGAAGCCTTCTGTTACCTCCCTCGGAATTAACTGTTCTGCTACCAGGCCCAAAATTGGATCATCTCTGAATGTTGATGGATCCGCCAGGATGCTTTTTAATATCTCCAACGCTTGTTCACTGGTGTGATGTTTATAATTTCTCTCCATCACCTTCATTGCAATGCTAATGACCGGTCCTTCCGGGTAGCCGATTGCCCTTAACTCCTTCCCCTGTATTTTTAATTTGCCCATAACCTTGTTATAACTTTTAGAAATAGTCTGTTAATTTTCCATTAATTGCGTTCTGAATCCAATGGTTTCTTTTGCTGATGCCTGGAACTCCCTTTCATCCTGGTTAGCAATTTCAGCTACTGTCATCGGTTTGTGAATGACAGTTTTAAAACCAAAATAATCACTAAGTCGCCGGGATTTTTCAATACTCAGCCTGCCAAATTCATACTTAGCAATCAGCCTGCCTTTGCGCATGAGTGCGCTGTCAATTAAGGTTAACGAGCTGTTGAAAGTGCATATTAGTTGTACGTTCAAAAAGTCAGCAAGCAACCCATCTGAGATGTTCAGTAGGTTTGATACTGCAGAGCCTGAATCATGTTTCCTGTCTATGATAATATTCTCCGCATCTTCAATAATCAATACAGAGTTTGGATTTTCCACAAGCAAGTGGATAAACTCCGGATTCATCAGGTTACCCGCTACCGATGGTGAAAGAAACATTACTTTCTTTTTAATTTTTGATACCAGGTTTCGCAGGTAAGATGTTTTTCCAGAGCCTGGCAAGCCATGCAGGAGCACGATTCCCTTGTCATTCTTCTGATTAAGTCGCTTTCTTATAAGTTCATCAGTAGCTAAGAAATCGTCTTCATAAAAAAGCGCCAGGTTCAGTTTCGTTTTTTTTATTTCCATTGCCTTTAAACTGATGCCATCTGAACCTTGCACTATCAGGTTAATCTCAAGCGGTTGTTTTCGCTGACGTTCCTTAAACCGTTTAACCAAACCGGTAACAGCATCTACAAAATCCTGTTGTTTGTTATCATGCAAAATTTCACAATAAGATTTTTCAAATTGAATGATGCAATCATTGCTTAAGATGATCACTATTCTTTCATTCCGGTATTTTTTAGCCTTCTTTTCGTACTCACCGTATTGATACACATCTTTTACCAGGGTCTTAAATTCTTCCTTGAACGCCATTATGGCCTTTTCCTCATCTATGTGGTTTATATAACATATGCTCGGCAATGCATTAAAGCAATGCAGGTACAAATTTCTTGGTGCCAGGAAATATCCATCATACAGCGTATCCAGATTTGTCATATTCTCGCCGAATAAATTGTTCATAATTTTTAATTGAAATAGTAGTTAAATCATTTATTTTTCTCTTCAGATCCCATGTACTATTTATTACAAGAGTGCGCATAGTTGTATGTTTAAATGTATTGAAGTTGAACCGGAAAGAATTGATTACCAGGTGATCAGGATGGGACAAAAAAAGCCCCGCAATGTTTGCGGGACCAGTGTATTGAAACAGTTTTTATAACTTATTCACTTGTGGAGGTTCCCCGGCAAACAGCATATCCCATATCCCGCCTGCATCGGCCTTGCATGTTTATATGTGATTGATTGCGGAGCATTTTCTTAAATTTTATTATGGCACAAAGATGTATATAATTTGTGTAAGATGCAATAGCAATATTAAAAAGAATCATAAGAATTTTATAAAAGCCCCCTCTGCTCAGATTCTTAGTATAACAATTACATGCAGGCGATAATTGCTAATGTTTTTAGCTCTCACTGAACGAATGCCAATATTTGACGGCCTTACTGGCGTCACCTGTGAATTAAAAAGTGGAACCAACAACGGTAAGGTCTTGCGGTTAAGCTTTTTAATTATTATATTTATACCCGGCATAAGTAACAGTAGTCCGGCAACAAAACAAGACGGGCCATATTCAAACGAACCGCTTTTTTAACCGAAGCAGTAAACACCAACAATTAAACTACAGTTGAAGTCTTAATATTCACTCCAAATAGTGCTACTATGAAAGTTCTAACCACACAAAGTCCGCTCTTAGTAAGATTATCGTTACTTACACAATCTTTATTTGCAAGTTTGAATTCCCGGGGCAAGGGCAAAAGCAATGGTCTCTCTTCGGGAACATCATCCGAAGATTCCCCTGAAATTACAAACTTGGACAGTGGCACGGCTGTTATCCAGCCTACCATCAGTGATCCTGAAGTAGAGATAACTAGTGGCACGTCGAGGGGTTTGCAGAAGACCTCACCGGATAGCAACGGTACCGGCAAGCGTTCCACTCCCAGTTCCTGATACAACTAATGTCTTTACTTTTAAGCCAGGATATCCAGGACCGGGCCCATGCCATGCCCCAATTTTCAATAATACTACTATATGTATGTAAGAAGGATAGTAGCATGTTATGCAATGAAAGATCAAAAGCCTCCTGGTATTTATATCATAACCGTTTTTTGTTTGCTTTTCCTTTTTTGTGGATTCCAAAATATGGCTCAGTGTCCTACCAGCGAAAAGCTTGCGAGGGACTTTAACAACATTGAGAAAAACAGTTCCTTAACAGACTCAAAAAGATTAAAAGAAGGCTATCTCGTAAAAAAGTTATTTGAACAATGCCACCTGGATAATGATTCTTTTTACGCCAGTGTTGTACACAAAATGGGGCTATACGAGTTTAACAATAGTAATTACACGGCCGCTATACAGAACACACTGGAGGCCGTTCGAATTAATACAGCAGGATTAATTCGAAGCTCTAAAAGATCAGCCATAAAAAGCTATTTTAATCTTGCCTTTTATTACCAGGAATTGGCAATCTTTAGCAAGGCGCTCGCGTACTACGATAGTACAATCATGCTTGGCAAAAACTTTCCTGATACATCATACCTCATCCTTGGTGCAAGACTGAATAAAGCAAATATTTATTTTCAGCAGGGCGCTTACCAGGAAGGGGCCGAAGAAAGTGTGGCAGGTATAAGCTATGCGTTGGCAAGAAAGGATTCCTCCTATTATCTCGCCTTCCTGAATCAAAAAGCGCAATCACTTTTTTTTCAGAACCAGTTAACAAAGTCGCTGACAGATGTTAAGCATATCATTGAACTCGCCAAAATTCTAAAAGATCCGTACCAGCTGGCAAGCGGATACAAGATCAGGGGATTTATAGAAGCCAAAAACCGACAATTTAAAGAGGCCGAATCTTCCTTAAAATTAACGATACAGGTAAGGTCGCAACAAACCACAGATACCGGCCAGATAGCAGGTGATTACAATGATCTTGGAAATTTTTATCTCGACAATTTGCATAATTATGCTGAAGCAAAGAAATATTACCTAAAAGCGCTTGACTTTGCGAAAGAAGGAAAGGATTCCTTGAGGCTTTCAAGAATATACTCCAACATCGGGCTTGCATATTTTAATGAAAATGATTTCGCGCAGGCTGGAATTTGCTACAATAAATCACTTTCTTACTTAAAAGTAAATACCGAAAACAATATATTATTGAATGCCCCGGCTTCACGCCTGAACGTAATTAGTCATAAAGAGCTGATCCTTGAAATAATCACCAATAAAACCAATCTTTTACTAAAGCATTATATAATATCGGGTGACAAGAAGTTTCTGAACGCATGTTTGCAAACAGCGCTGTTGTCTGACACGCTTATCACCCAAATGCGGCATGAACAAATTGCAGAAGCAAGCAAACTATACTGGAGAGACAGGACCCGCGAGTTCTTTACCAATGCCATAGAAGCATGCTATCTTGCAGGCGATGTTAACAGGGCATTCTACTTCATGGAAAAAAGCCGGTCGGTACTGCTTAATGATGAGCTTAATGAAATCGGCGCGTTCGCCTACCTGTCGGCCGCTGAAGCAGACAAAGAACAATCCCTCCAGTTAAACATAATAAAAGAACAACAGGAACTCGATAAACTTAACGATGCTACAAAAGAATACAGCATCCAGCAAACGAAACTGCTTGATGCCAAGGATCGCTTTGAACATTTCATAAAGTTTATCGAGAAACAACATCCTACCTATTACCAGTATAAATATTCCGATGATGTGACTTCGCTTCATGATCTTAAAAAGTATTTATCCGCAAACCAGCAAAGTTTTATTCATTATTTTATGAATGATACCATTACTTATGTACTGGCGATTTCTGGTAATCATTCCAGGTTTATCAAATTATCAAAAGACGTCTTCAATAGCAGGCTTACCGAAAAGTACCTGGCGTTTTGTTCAGACAGGCGCTTGCTGAACGAACATTATCCTGAGTACGTCGCTCTATCAAATACGATTTACAAGTTGCTCTTTGAACCTCTAAAAATTCCAAAGGGGCGCGTGATCATTTGCCCCGATAATTTTTTGCTACCTTTTGAATCATTGTGTCCGGATAAAACGGGTAACAATTTTCTTTTAGACAATTATGTTTTTAGTTATGTTTATTCCGCCAGGTACCTACTGAACAAGTATCCACGCTACCGTGCCATTGGGTCATTTATTGGTTTCGCGCCTGTATCTTTTGAGAAGACCATGGAGATGCCTGAACTCACAAAATCGGCAGCATCACTGCGTCAAATCGCTCAATATTATAACAAACCTAAATTGTTTATTGATACGGCTGCCAGCCGTCAAAACTTTATGACTTCTGTATCGGGATATATAATCGTTAATGTATATTCTCACGCCAGCGCGCAGACCGATGGCAAAGAGCCAAAGCTTTTTATGGCTGACTCCAGTGTGCTGCTTTCACAATTACAGATGTTGAAGAAACCCGCGATACAACTGGTAGTATTAAGTGCCTGTGAAACCAATGTAGGCAAAAACGCTACGGGTGAAGGTATATATAGCTTGGCCCGTGGATTTGCCGCGGCGGGTGTTCCTGCCACTGCCGCAACACTTTGGAAAACCGATGAGCAGGCGGTGTACACGGTAACAGAAAAATTTCACGAAAACATATCCAACGGTATGCGTTTGGATGATGCATTACAACAGGCTAAACTTTACCTAAGATCTCATAGCAAAGACAAACACCTTTTGCCGTATTATTGGGCCAATATGATTTTAATGGGAAAAGCAGACCCTATCAACCTGAACCCGGGCATCAACCTCTTACCATGGTCGCTTGCTTTTTTGATTGTTGTACTTGCCGTGCTTTTGCTACTTTATAAAAAGAAATTAGGGAAAATTGTTAACACCGTTCCTAAACAGTAGCTTTAATAAATTCTTCTTTCAGCCTTTTCGCCACTATCTTTTCCTCACCGGGTTTCATCATCCAAACTGTAATATTTATAACATTTTTACCAGGGAGGGTTTCCGCGACCACGGGATCAATCGAATCTGAACCGGCTTGGTTTGCATATAAAGGAAGACCTTCGAAACCCGCTTCAATTGATGGAGAACCAGCGCGCAAATTTTCACGTAACGCTTTACCCGTTAATTTAATTTTTGCAGCATCCCATGCTATTTTTAGATTGGGTGTTATGTTTCCCAATTGCGGGATAAAGATGCTGGTAGTAATTCCAGGCAATTTGTTCACTGCATTGTCAATATAGGCAATGCCTGTTTGCCAGCTTTTCCATTCTTTATCATGATCAGTTGCAAGATAATTTTCAAGGGCCACATACATGCCCAGTATTTCTTCCTTGTTTACTTTATGGCCACGGGCAATATTGAAGCCACGTGGCGGAGCGTTTAACCTTGCAGCATCAATGATATATTTCTTACCCATTAGCAATCCCGCGCTTTGTGGGCCCCTGATCGCCTTTCCGCCAGACACACATACAAAGTCAAACCCCATATCATTGAACTTCCAGAGATTTGACACCGGTGGAATATCCGCAGCTATGTCAATAGATGTAGGAATATTATATTTTTTGCCAAGCGCTAGCCATTCTTCATGTTTGATCTTGCCACTGTTGGATGTAATGTTTAGAAAATGCATAAGCGCTGTTTTTTCGTTGATGGCCTTCTCGAGTTCTTCAACGGTTTCTATAATCACCATCGTACAGCCTGTGTTTAGGAAAGCATGATTATATCTTTCATCATGCGATTTCTGACAGATCACTTCCGATTTCATGCCAGTACCCTGCAAGTGTGGCAATGCCTCCACGCGCTTAAGGTCAATGCCGGTGAGAACTCCCGCCAGGCCCATAGTCATAGCAGAGAAGGCGCCACAGGTTACTGTTGCCGCTTCAGCATGAACCATCTTCGCTATTTTCGCGCCTACCTTATCCTGTACTTCATCCAACATACAGAAGTCTTTTGAAGTGCTGTTGATTGTTTGTACCACATCATCCTGCATCAGGCAGCCACTCATATACGTGAGTGTACCGGCGGCGTTGATGAACGTGCGGATGTCAAGTTCTTTAAACAGGTTTCTCCTGGCAACAGGATTCTTCAGAAGCCCGGCAGCATTGACTGCTTTCGAAGGAAAAACAGATCCCAAAACACCGCCTGCAAAGGGCATGGCGGACATAAATTTAAGAATATCTCTACGGCGCATAAATAGCTGGTTAATTGTTACTGTATAAGATCCCGACTCTAAGCAATTTAATGAAAAGAAACGCTACATCTTCTTTTTCTTATTCAAATAAACATTAATGGTACCTGTAATCTATCCAATTAAAATCCAGCAAGTTTCGGGTTGGTGGCCGTTTCGCGGGTTGTTAGATTTGTGGTATAACTTACAGTCATGAAAGAACAGCACCAGACAAATTATAGCAGGATAGCAACCGCGATAAATTATATCAATACCAATTTTAGAACACAGCCAAGCCTGGAAGAGATTGCTGAGAAAGTATCTTTAAGTCCATTTCATTTTCAACGATTGTTTACCGACTGGGCAGGAGTAAGTCCAAAAAAGTTTTTACAATATACTACGGTGGCTTACGCTAAAAATATGCTGAAGGAAAATTCGGCAACGCTTTTTGATACTGCGCTTGAAGCTGGATTATCAGGTACCAGTCGATTGCACGATCTTTTTATTAATATTGAAGGTATGACACCGGGCGAGTACAAGAATGGAGGCGAAAACCTGGCTATCAATTTCAGCTTTGCCGAGAGCCCGTTTGGCAACATGCTTGTGGCGTCAACACCAAAGGGTATCTGTTATATAGCTTTTGCCGATGACGCGCCATCTGCGCTTGAAACCTTACAATCCAAATTCCCGAATGCGACTTACACGCAGATGGTAGATCTAATCCAACAAAATGCTATGTTCATCTTTACGCACGACTGGAGTAAACTTGGCCAGGTGAAGCTGCACCTTAAAGGAACATCATTCCAATTAAAAGTATGGGAAACATTGTTAAAGATCCCCATGGGAAAACTTACCAGCTATGGAAATATTGCCCGGCAAATTCAGTTACCAAAAGCTTCCCGGGCGGTAGGAACGGCGATAGGAGATAACCCTGTTGCATTTTTGATTCCCTGCCACAGGATCATACAATCAACAGGATTAGTTGGCGGCTATCATTGGGGCAACACGCGTAAAACAGCCATCATAGGGTGGGAAGCCGCGCAAACAGATCAATTCAGATAATCCCACCTATTTTGGCGAGAATGTTTTGAGTGCCGGGAATTTAACCGCAGAGGACGCGAAGAGGAAGCGCAAAGAGGAACGCAGAGAATAAACTCTGCGCCTCTTTGCGCTTCCTCTTCGCGTCCTCTGCGGTTAAAAAAAATCTTCCAATTGCAGTATCCTGGAAAGCGGCGGCTTGTATGCAAAAATACCCGTATCTGTACCCTGCCGCATTCCCCTTACAAACAAATAAATCACCCCACCAAATTGTGTTTCGTAATCAAAACCAGGCAGGCGGCTTTCGAGGTATTTTTTTGCCGCCAGTGTATAGATCAGGTATTGCAAATGATAATTACTTTCGTTCATCGCTGTTGCAAGGGCAGTATCAGCATAATCTTCGGGTAGTGGTCCCAGGTAGTTCGACTTCCAGTCCAGGATATAATAGTATCCCTGGTGCTCGAAGAAAAGATCCATCTTGCCGTTCATGATGCCTTCCAGTTGCCTGCTGCTTAGTTCCTGACTGCCCTTAACACGTATACTGCTTAAATCATCAGAAAGCCCATTCAATAATTCCGGAACAAATTCCGGTACGGGAAAGTCGAATTCAAATTCAGCGATACGTTTTTTAAAGTCAATGGAAGCAAGTGAGAAACTGGACTGGTCAATTTTGATCTCAGTATTAAACACATGCTGTAATAATTGTCGCAGCATCGGCAAATACAGGTCCTGCTGTCCTGGAACATACCTGCGGATAGCTTCATTGATTACACGCTCCCAATGTGTTTCTTCCGCGAAGTTTATGTTTTCGAAAATATAATGCAGCAGGTTACCCGTTTTAGCGCCTCGTTTCAGGGTATGCAGGATAAAGGTTTCGTACGGATCCTGGCGTTTTTCTGACCGGGGGCGCAGGGCAATATCACCTTTTGCAGCAAGCATTGTGTAGCTCATTTTTCTCCAGTTTTGTTCCAGCAGGTGAAAGTGCACCGGTGCGGCTTTAACTGGCGCCACATTTATGTTCGATTTACGATACGGCTGTACCGGATCCTCTGGCTGTTCCTTTTCAAACTCTATAAGCGAAGGTGGTGCCGACACCAGGCTATTTAGAAACGATGAAAGCGTGGAACTTTTATAGTGCTCATTCTTGAAAATAAAACATTTGTACACCGTACGGGTAAGTGCCACATAAAGCAACCGGCGGTTTTCCTGTTCCGCCTGCCGGTTAGTCCATTCTTGTTGTTGCTGCGTTATCCGGCTTTTTTCCACCCCGATATAATCACCAGTTTCAGGGCTGCGGAAACTAAAAAAAGTATGCTTCCCTAATACGCAAAAGTCTAGGAAAGGCGCCAGCACGATATTATATTCAAGACCTTTACTCTTATGGATGGTAACAATTTTCACAGCATCCTCATCACTTTCAACACGCTGTACATACTCATCGCCTTCGGTAACCATTCCATCAATGCCTCGTTTGAGCCATGAAATCAGCTCAGGCATGGAAAGATTTTTCCGGCTCTGCACCTGGTGTAATAGCTCTGTTAACTGCAACAAGTTCGTCAATGCGCGTTCACCCATTTCTGAATGTTGCTGGAGCAAAACGTTTCTTGTGCCGAAGTCGGCAATGAAAGCCATTAGCGCGGTAAAAATGCCTTCCTGTTGCCAATTGAGTTTATACTTATTAAAAAGTCCAAGCGTTTTTTCATCATCCAGTAAAAGAATATCTTCTGTATCAAATCCCGTAAAGGGCGACAATAATGCACGATTTATGGAAGAGCGATCCGGGGATTCCATGGCGTCCATTAAGTATAGAAGATAGGAGGCCTCGTCAGATTGCAACACTTTTGATTCGTCGATGGTTACCGATGGAATGCCCAGTTTCGCGAGGGCAGTTTTTACGGCTCTTCCCTGCTTACCGGTGCGTACGAGGATCCCGATATCTGAAGGGACAACCGCACGGGCGTTTTCATTAATCGTCAAACTGTATGTTCTGTCTTGCAACAATAAGGCTACCTGCAACGCTACCTGCTCACTTAATACTTCTTTATTAGGTGCCTTAAAAACAGAGATGGGGATCTCGGGTAAACCGTTTTGTAACAATTGAGCTTTTTTGTTTGACTCAGGGCTTTCCACAGGATGATAACGAATAGCTTCCTCGTCGTTGCCAAAGAAAAATGTATCAAAGTTCTCGTAGGGTAGAAAAAAACGGTTCATCGCAGCGATCAGCTTTGGAGACGAACGGTAATTCTGGTTCATTCCATAAACATGTTTTGCAGTATTGCGAGCTTTGAAATAGGTGAAAATGTCTGCTTTGCGCCAGGCATAAATACTTTGTTTGGGATCGCCTATGTAAAAGAGTATAGTGTTATTGCCAAAAGCCTGATCGAATATTTCGAATTGCTGGCGGTCAGTATCCTGGAACTCATCTACGAACACTGCCTTGTATTTCTCCTGCAAAGCGTTTACCAGTGGCTGGTTTTCTTTGTCGACCAATGCCTTGTGCAGGTTCTGGATCATATCATCATAACTTAACAAATTATTCCTTAGCTTAAAGAATAACACACCTTTCTGCACTTCCTGAATGAACAGGCAATGAAGACGACTGATAATGATTTGATGTACTCTTTTACTCTCCTGCGAGCATCCATCGCAAAGCTCCAGTTTCTCAAGAATTTCCGGGAAAGATTTTGGGATGTAAACAGTGCCTCTTTTCTCCCAGATAGAACCCAGGAATTCTTTTGGGCTATGAATCAATAGAAGAGGACCTTTCTTCGCATGTGCATTCGAAGTATTTCTTTTAATGCTTTCCGTATTTTCAACAACGTACTTATGTAAAGCATCGCGCAGTTCATTTTCCTTTTTGGCTGCCGATTCCATTAACTTTAACCACTCTTCATGATCGGTGCTGGTGATCGAGTAATCGAGCGCATCGTCGTAACCAAAATACTTTTTGCCACTTAGGTGCTCTTCAATGGCCTTCGAAATGCCCTTCTTCAAATCAACGCTCCAGACCGTCGCGAGCAATGGCACCGGCATTGTTGTGATATGTTTTCGCCAACATTTATTAAGCTCTTCTTCAATAACCGGTTTGATATCCGGGATCATTTCAGTGCCAAAAAGCTGGTTGGTTTCAAAGGCAAATTCGTTGAGTGTTTGTTGGCAAAAACTGTGAATGGTAAGCACAGAAGTCTCATCGAGAAACAAAAGGGCATCTTTTAATTTTTGCTGTACAGTTTCAACATCTGCCGCATTAATGGCGCGTTGAACAAGTTCTGTGATATTACTATCCGTAATCTCTTTACCCAGGCTAACTTTATGAGCGCTCCTGACGAAAAGCCTCACCCGTTCTTCCAGCTCCGCTACAGCCGCCTTGGTAAAAGTGACCATCAGTATCTCCCTGATAGTAATTTTTTGTTCCAGCAGTATTCTCAGCACGAGTATGGCTATTGAATACGTTTTGCCAGTGCCTGCGCTAGCTTCAATAAGATTGCTATCGGTAAGCGGTACTGTAGCAGCATCAAAAGGGATATAGTCGATTTTACCAATCATACCGGTTATTTACTTTTCTCATAATATTTTGGGAACAGATCTGCAAGTGGCACGATCACCTGCCTACAAATTGTTTTGTAGGACTCATGTCTTCCTTCCTGCAAAAAATATCCCTTGCTATGTTCATTCATGATGTACGCATCAGTACATGGGTACTCGGTATTTTCAAGCTTCTTTTTTACCAGCTTCACAAAAAGCGGGTAATCCAGCGCCTCTACATCAGACGGCTTGATTTCAAAATCCGGGTAAAAAACTGCGATACTCCTGAAGCCCTCTACATAGATATTAACTAATTCCTGCAAGCGTTTCATCGCTTCGCCTTTACTAATGGTCCCCGCTTCATAAACACCTTCTTTTTGTGCAGAAATAAAACACATCCCGGATAACACGCCGGACGCAACACCTGCCAAGTAACGGATATATGCTGCTATAAGATACTTGCTTTCGCTTTTTGACCAAGCCACTTGCACTAGCTTACGGTTATAAATATCAATAAGAGAACCCTTTAATGTATGATTACCGAGTGTTAACTCTATGGCCGCTGTTTCCGCTATGGCTTTATCCGCGCATTGCCGGAACATGTCGCGAACCGGTTCAACAAGATCTTCTGCCTGCTGCAGTGAAATGTCAGCCATATTTGCAAGTGGAAGCTTCCCGGTTCTGACAAGCTGGTTTTTAAGAGCAGCCTTTTCTTCATCTTTTAGAGGAAGTAACCGGTTTTTAATATCCCACTCCTGCAACTTATCCAGGCTGAAAATTTCAGTATCCTGTAACAGCACTTCTTCCTCGTTGTAAAAAATACCCAGTACTTTGTTATAGTACGCCTTGAAAGGATTCCTGAAAAACCTCACCAGGTCATCTATTGTTATTTCTTCAAACCCAAAAATATCCTGTATTTTGTCCTCGTTAACAACGTGCTTTACAGGCTTTGTAACAGAGTCAAGGTAGCTGTATAAATTACTATTTCCATCATGATACCTGTTGCTGAAACCCTGCAGGGGGTGAAGAGTTACCAGCTGTTTGCGAACATCATGTCTCTGGCCTTCAAGACCCGACTCTATATATTCAATTAGTTCATCCACCACTACTGATGGCGGCAAGGTTGCATTATCCCCGGCATCTTTTCCCACATAACTTATGTACAAATACTGCTGCGCCGAAAGAATTGTTTCAAGAAAAAGATGTTTATCATTCTCCTTTACATTGCGATCACCCTTTTGCCGCTTTTTTTCCATCAGGTTAAAACTTGTTGCTCTTTCTCTTCTTGGAAACTTGTCAAAGCCCAACCCCAGCAGAGCCACTACTTTAAACGGAATACTCCTCATAGGTATCAGAGAGCAGAATGTAACACCACCATTTGCGAATACCCCAGACCGTGAGGTACCGGTTAGTGTTTTCAGAAAGCTGTGACTGAACACTTCAAATGGCAGGGCATCACTCATGTACTGGTTTATGATGTTATACTCTTCCAGTTGCTCCATGAGGCTAACATAATTGTCATCCGGATCATCATCCTGTTCGCACACAAGGTTATGAAGCACCTGCTCCATATAAGTCACCCATTCAGATATACTCCGATCAATTTTCCTGTTCTGGATTGAATCAATCAGCACTTCAACAAAATGGCAGAACCGGATTATTTCCTGCGCACTGCTTCCTTCCAGTATATCTAAAGGATAAAAGCTATCACCGCCTGACCCATATTCTTCTTCGCCGCTCATACAAATGCCGTACATTATTCTCCTGATACCGTAGTTCCAGCTTACAAAACGTGTTTCATCCTCCGCGTGGCCATCTATTCCAAAGCGTATATTGGCTGCGTTAACAATGCTTCGCACCCTTGTTACGTCTCTAATACCAAAACGATTCCGGATGAAGGAGGAATCAAGCAATTGCATTACTTCCTCGGCTTTAAAATTCTCCTCATTCATCTGGAGAATAGCATGAAGCGCCTGGAAAACAGTATCGCTATCAGTAAAACTTTCATCAGCGATAGTATACCTGAACTGGTGTGGCGCGTTGTTAAAAACGGCCTTTATGTACGGGGCATAAGCATCGATATCGCTGACCATAACCACGATGTCGCGCGCTGAAAGTGCTTCTCTTTGTTTATCAACGAGAAATACAAGATAATTATATAATACTTCCACTTCTCTTGCAATTGTGAAGCAGGCATTAATGGTAACGGATCCATCAGTGATATCCTCCTGGCCTAATTTGTTACGGTCATCTGTAGCCGCGGAAAAGATATCATGTTGTATTTTATGTAACAGGCTGTCGCTTGCGGGAACTATTATATCTACATCTTCATACGCGTTTAAAAACTCATCATGTTGAAAGAACATGCCGAAGGTTTCCTGTATTACCCGTCCCCAGCTCGTTAGAAGTGTATTTCCTAAAGAGCTGCCGGCAAGATGCAACTTGTTTCTTTGTCGCCATAGCGCCACCTGCTTTTCACTTGCATCTTCGAACCAATAGGTGTAAGGCGCCGGATTGATCATATGAAAATGTATGTCAACCAGCGAAGAAAGTTTATATAAAATCTGTAGATGAAAGGCCGTTGTAATTGATAAGCCAAAAAGATGGATAGCCGGCATTCTTGACTTTAATGTTAGCTGGCGTTCAGGTTGTTGTATTGCTTCCAGGATATGAGCACCTATAACTGTTTTATCCGGCAAAGTATTTTTTGATATCAGTCGGGCTCTTATCCACAGGTACTGTTGCCATTCGTCGCTGCCAACACTCTCCAGCAGTGTGTCATTCCATTCCTTGATCATCTCGGGGCGGTATATCTGGTACTGATCAAAAAGATCAGAGACTTTCTCAGCAAGCGCCATCTTTTTCACCTCCCTGTCTGGACCGCTGTCGGTGAAGTAGTCAGCAATAGCGGGAAACCTGGCCTTAAATTCCTTCTCATCCAGTAATTTAAAAAGTAACCAGTTGAGATTTTCAGCCGAAAGCACTTCTGTAAAAGGGCCACCTAACAGGTAATACAATTTATTTATAAGGTCATTGGGTTTTACAAAGCGGCAATTGGCTGTAATGCCCAGTTGTGTCGCGATCCTAAGCTTCAGCCAATTATTCATTCCATCAGTTTGCGTAACTATGTAGTGAGGTTCGAAAACACTATTGTCTGACAATTTTAAATCATGCGAAAGTGCCACTGCCAGGCTATTGAGAGAATTTGAAACTTTTAGGAATAAGGCCATAACAAACTCAGTTAATTTAGTTTTCAAGGAACCGTGAACTAATGCCCGAGGCTCTTTCCACAAAACGTTGTACACAGTTCAACAACACTTCTTTTGTTGACTGCAGGTATACATTTGTCTTTGCCCTTGTAACGGCTGTATAAAGCAGTTCTCTTGTTAAAATAGGAACGTCAATAGCCTTTGGCAAAATTACCATTACCTCATTGAATTCCGAGCCCTGACTTTTATGAATTGTCATAGCAAACACCGTCTCCGCCTCCGACAGGTAACCCGGCAGTACTGTCTTCAAACCGCCATGTCCATCTTCGAACCATGCCATCAGCACACCCTTTTCATCTGGTCTTAT
>JBBPYM010000455.1:0-5667 GCA_038199905.1 Chitinophagales bacterium
CAGCGGGCTGATAGCACTAGCAGGAATTTTGGCGCTGGTGTTCTCCGCGGAAAACCTGCTCCCGGAACTTAAGGCCATGAGAGATCCTTTATGGCTTACCTTGTTGGCTGCGGGAATCATCATCCTGGGTATCCTCATATCTTTATTTAGCACGCATCGAAGTGTGATAAAATATCTCAAATGAAATTAGACGACCTCTATTAAGCAGGGCGTTACAGTCAGGTATTGAGGCCTGCATTGAACTTTATTAATTATATTGCGCGATAAACACCTGATCATGATCGAAAGAAAACCAGTTACTCCCGGCGTTAACAGACCGGCAGCCTCAAATTATGTGCCTTCAACTAATGCTAATCAGCCAGTTATTAATACAGTGAACACCCCGCTTTTTCACAAAGAGAATTACCTGCTGATGTTGGTAGGCCTTGTTGTAATTGCAATTGGCATGATGGTAATGAGCGGTGGCAAAAGCAGTGATCCGACGGTTTTCGACCAAAAAGAAGTGTACAGCACAACACGTATTACAATAGCGCCAATATTAATCATTATCGGCCTGGGCCTGGAAGTATTCGCGATTTTTAAAAAACCCAAAGTAGCCCGGTAATTTCAATATATCTTCTAAATTTCTATAGCGATGCACAACATCGCTTTTTTTATTATCGTTATAGCGATATCCGAATAGCCAACCACCTTTTATGAACATTTTTGAGGCCATTATTATTGCCATTGTTGAAGGAATTACCGAATTTCTGCCTGTGTCATCTACCGGGCATATGATTATTACCAGTTCATTGCTCCATATTGAAAAGGATGAGTTCACCAAGTTATTCGAAGTCGCCATACAATTGGGCGCCATACTGGCTGTTGTAGTCCTATACTGGAAAAAATTCTTCGATTTTAAAAAATGGAAGTTCTACCTGAAACTGATTGTAGCAGTCATCCCCGCCCTTTTACTCGGCTTTTTATTTTCGGATAAAATTGATGATCTTCTTGAAAGTCCTACAACGGTCGCGATATCATTATTGGTTGGAGGTATTATATTATTATTTATCGATAATTTTTTCCAGGGCGGAACGATTGATAAAGAGGAAGACATTTCTTACTCTCGCGCTTTTATGATAGGGATTTGGCAATGTATCGCCATGATACCAGGTGTAAGCCGTAGTGCTTCTACCATTATTGGTGGTATGCAACAAAAATTGACACGTAGACTTGCCGCTGAATTTTCTTTCTTTCTTGCAGTGCCAACCATGTGTGCGGCTACCGGGTACAAATTATTGAAGGGATATAAGCTAATTCATGCCGAGCAGGTTAAACTATTGCTGGTAGGGAATCTCGTAGCTTTTATAGTAGCAATTATTGCTATTAAGTTCTTTATTGAATACCTGCAAAAACACGGCTTCAAATTATTTGGGTATTACCGCATCATCGCCGGGATCATATTACTTGTCCTCATCTACCAGGGCGTGATCCACTAATATTGTAAACCCCAAGGAAATACACCCACCCGCACATCTCATACCCCACGCACCCATACCTCATACCTCATACCTTGCAACCATTTGACGGTTCAACTTCAATGTGTCGAAGAATTTAAATATCTTACCTGGAATTCGCTGCTGAAAGCTTCTTGCTGGAGGCTGATTGCTTATAAAACCCATCTTATTTATGCAGACTGCCTCAAAGAAGGTAATTAATGGCTGGGCTATGTACGACTGGGCAAATTCCGTGTACAACCTTGTTATTACATCCACCATTTTCCCTGCTTATTATTCCGCGATCACCGACGATAAAAACGCCGCCACCGTGGACCAGGTAACGTTTTTGGGAAGGACTTTTGAAAGCAGCTCATTATACAATTATGTACTTGGACTCGGTTTTTTAATCGTGGCCATCATGTCGCCCGTTTTATCTTCTATCGCCGATTACAAAGGAAATAAGAAATCATTTCTCCGTTTCTTCTGTACGATGGGAAGTTTGGGCTGTGCCGGCTTGTACTTTTTTAAAGACCTCGACACCTTATACATAGGTATCATCTGCTCTATAATTGCCTGCGTAGGTTTTTGGAGCAGTATTGTGTTCTACAACTCGTACCTGCCCGAGATCGCCCCCCCAGAGCAACGCGATGCAGTAAGCGCCAAAGGTTTTTCTATGGGATATATGGGCAGCGTATTGATGCAACTTATTTGTTTTGTTTTCGTTTTTAAGCCTGAATGGTTCGGAATGGAAAATGACAGCACCCTGCCGCCGCGGTTTTCATTTCTGATGGTAGGTCTCTGGTGGTTCGGCTTTGCACAGATCACGTTATTCCGGTTGCCCAAGGGTGTTCCTGCAGCGCACCGCCCAGAGTACAATGTTCTATCAAATGGGTTTATAGAACTGAGGAAAGTGTTCCTGGAACTTACGCATCACCCGTTACTAAAACGGTTCCTGTTCTCCTTTTTCTTTTATAATATGGGCGTACAAACCATCATGCTGGTGGCAACGCTGTTTGGCAGCAAGGAACTAAACCTACCCACGGAAAAACTCATTCTTACCATACTCATTATACAACTGGTTGCTATTGCCGGAGCCTGGACGATGGCCAAAGTATCAGAAAAGTTTGGCAACATAAAAACATTGATAGCCGTAGTAATGATATGGATCTGCCTCTGCATCGGCGCTTATTATATCTCAATCCTTCACGACCGGCAGGTGAACGTTGAATTGTACTTTTATATACTGGCAGCCATTGTGGGACTGGTGATGGGTGGCATACAGTCGCTCAGCCGTTCAACTTATTCCAAGTTGATGCCGGTAACAAAAGACACTACTTCATACTTCAGCTTTTTTGATGTTACCGAAAAAATCGCTATCGTTATCGGCATGTTCAGTTTCGGCATCATCACAGAGATCACGCAGTCTATGAAAAATTCGATACTGGCGCTGACGCTGTTTTTTGTGATAGGCTTGCTGCTTCTATTTTATACGCTGGCAAAAGAAAAGCAACTCAGAAAAATATCTACAATACAATGAACCTTTACGCTGTTAATGCCGGTTATTTTAAACTTGATGGCGGCGCCATGTTTGGTGTTGTACCAAAAAGCATCTGGAATAAACTAAACGCTGCCGATGAAAACAACCTTTGCTCCTGGGCAATGCGCTGTTTACTGATAGAAGACGGCAACCGTTTAATTTTGGTAGATAATGGGATGGGTGATAAACAGGATGAGAAATTTTTTGGCCATTATTTTCTGCATGGAGATGACAACCTTGACCGCTCACTCGCTACCCACGGATTTCACCGCGATGATATAACGGATGTGATTTTAACGCACCTTCATTTTGATCATTGTGGCGGCAGCATTATTAAACAGGGAGATCGTCTGCGGCCAGCATTCAGAAATGCTGTATACTGGAGCAATCCCGATCATTGGGAATGGGCCGCAGCGCCAAATGATCGTGAAAAGGCATCTTTCCTGAAAGAAAATATCCTGCCAATAAAAGAAAGCGGGCAGTTACAAATGATTGAAATGAAAGAAGGCCATCAATTCATGGATGACGTTACTATCAAATTTGCTTTCGGGCACACGGAGGCAATGATGCTGCCACAGATAAGTTACAAAGGGAAGCAAGTAGTTTTTATGGCGGATCTTCTGCCCTCCGTATCACATCTGCCTATTCCCTACATTATGGCTTATGACACCAGGCCATTGGAATCGATGAAAGAAAAGAAAAGATTTTTAACTGAAGCGGTGGAGGCAAACTATATCCTTTTTTTTGAACATGATCCCGTGAATGAGTGCTGCACGTTACAAGCCACAGAAAAAGGTATTCGGCATAAAGACATATTCAGGCTGAAAGATATAAGCTGAAATAAGTTTGCCGAGAAAGTTACCTCAGGCTTATAAGCGAGGTTAAAGGATAGCGAAGATTGCGGAATTCCATCAAATCGACTTTTACACTACCTACACTGATCGGGCTCTCTACCCGCAATGGCATATGATTGGGATCATCACTCACCCACACAGTCATCTTTTCACCACCCTTGAAAACTTCCCCTTTCAGCAGGAGAGGTTTGAATTTGATGGCATTAAACTTACCATATTTAGTTTTTACTGTTTCCTTTCCAAGGTAGCGGATGTACAGATTTGACACTTCGTGCCCTATATACATCGCAAAAGGAATTTTATCATTTATTTTGTAGTTATCAAAATTGATATTCCGCGCATAATAAAGTGAGCTCAGTACATCCTGTATGCAATTAGGAACCTTAACAGTGGTATCTGCACTCACTGCTGTGTTGGTTGTCTGGTTAAATGTAACGTTCTCATACTTTTTGTATCCGCCTTCATAAACGTTTCTGATAAATCGCAAAGGTTGCAAAGTGGCGGTGTCTATAAATGTTTCATACTTGTCGCGAACCTTAAAAAAGCTGTCATAAAAACTAAATGTTTTACCATCGGCGGTAATATGATAAACAGGTTTATTGTTCATGCGTTCCAGGTTAACAGTAAAAACTGCTTCGCCGGCAGATACATATATACCTAAGGCGTAAAATACCCTAAATACAAGTCGCTCACCAGAGTGAAAAGCCTTGTTGCGAATGCCACAAAAATCGTCGCCTGCATTCAGATCAAGGCAAACCATCAATAAAAGCAAGAAACTCAAAATGGTATGCCTCATTTATTCCTAAATATTTTGATTCTGAAAATTAAAATACTGCCCAGCAATGATGGAACAACAAGATTAATCAACCATATTCCAAATGATGCTGTAATTATACCAATAGTGTTACCACTAAATAATCCAAACAATTCAACGCTAACTTTTCCCCTGATGCCAATTTCAGCTAGCGCAATGGTTGGCACAACGGCTAAAACCAGAAACATGACGCTAACCAGCCAAAAAGCCTGCCACACTGTTACGCTTACCTGCATCAACTTTATCATTAAAACGTACTGTAATGCAAATACTAAGTACCTGAAGAATGACAAACTCAATACCCTCAATAATATTGCAAAGCTAAGCTGTTCCAGCATGCTTACGTACCTGCTGAGCCTCGAAAACACCGGAATTTTATCAACTCGTTTTATCAGCCATGGTAAGCTGAAATAAATTATCAAACCTATAACAAGCGCTAAACTTACAACATATAATATTAATTCTATCCAAAGAAGGTACGGCCCTGAGGTTATATAGGCCGGAACTGATCCGGGTATACTTATTAAGAAAAATAACCCGCCGCAACCCATTAAAAGTGTTACCAGAAACTGGCTAAAACTGCCAACAATAGTGAAAGATATGGCTTTTAGCCTATTGCCTTCGTGCAGGTATAATACCCTGCCTCCATATTCTCCAATCCTGTTCGGAGTACTGATCGCAAATGCCACTCCGGCAACAGTTGCCTTAAAGGCTTTGACCCAGCTTATCTGTTCTATGGGTTTTAGCAAGACCTGCCATTTCCGTGCTTCTAACCCCCAGTTAGCAGCCATCAACAATAAAACAACCCAAAACATCCAGCTTTGTTCTCCGCCCAGCGCAAGTTTTATTTTCTCCCAGGACAAAACGAGGTCAGGTTGATTTTTAATTTGTTGATAGATAGAGAAAACTAACCAAACAAACAATACAGGTCCGAGGAAGTAATTGAAAAAGATTTTAATATTTTTGTTCAAACGCCGCATTTGC
>JBBPYM010000456.1:0-6509 GCA_038199905.1 Chitinophagales bacterium
ATGGTTTATTTGACGCGCGTGGAGCATTTTAATGCAGCTCATAAGTTATTTAACCCCGCATGGGATAAAGAAAAGAATGAGGCAGTTTTTGGTAAGTGCGCCAATGAAAACTGGCATGGACATAATTACGAATTGTTTGTGACACTAAAGGGAGAAGTGGACGTTGATACAGGGTTTTTATTTGATGTTAAACTATTAAGTCAATTAATTCATAAACATGTCACTGAAAAGCTCGATCATAAAAATCTGAATGTAGAGGTAGCCTTTTTAAAAGAGAAGATGTGCTCTACCGAGAACTTAGCAATTGGTATTTGGAAAGAGTTGCAACCACATTTGCCTGCTTCTGTTCAGTTACATTGTATTAAATTGTATGAAACTCCCCGCATTTATGTGGAATATTTTGGGGGTTAAATTCTACTGTACATTATCTTATTTAGTATGAAAAGAAGAGTATCCGTTTATCGAAGAGAACATTTCAATGCTGCCCACCGGCTACATAACCCTGCCTGGGATGAAGAAAAAAATCGAGAAGTTTTCGGGAAATGCAATAATCCCAACTATCATGGTCATAATTATGAAATGGAAGTGAAACTTACAGGTGAACCGGAAACAGATACGGGTTTTGTAATGGACATGAAAGCATTAAGCGATTTGATACAGGCAGAGATTATTGAACGGTTTGACCATAAAAACCTGAATCTTGATGTAGCAGAATTTAAAAATGTAAACCCGACGGCTGAGAATATTGTGATGGCTATCTATGACATTATACGCGACAAAATAAATGCTAACCTGGACTTACAGGTAAGACTTTACGAAACACCAAGAAACTTTGTTGAGTTTCCTGCTTAACTATAAAATAAACAAAAAGAAATATATGGCTTATAAGAAAACAGAACATTACGATGAGGAAACTACAAAAGGTTTAATAAATACGTATCGGGAAACGATTCAACTTATTGGTGAAGATCCTGATAGGGAAGGGTTAATTAAAACCCCCGAAAGAATAGCGAAAGCGATGCAGTATTGTACACAAGGATACCAGCTTGATGCACACGCAATTCTGAATTCGGCTAAGTTTCATGAGGATGTTAGCGAAATGATTATTGTAAAGGATATCGAATTGTATAGCATGTGTGAGCACCACATGTTACCTTTTTTTGGAAAGGCTCACGTGGCTTATATTCCAAATGGCTGGATCACTGGTTTAAGTAAAATAGCCAGGGTGGTGGATGTTTATGCCAGAAGATTGCAGGTACAGGAAAGGCTCACTCACCAAATATTAAATGCAATTCAGGAAACGTTGAATCCCATAGGCGTAGCTGTGGTGATAGAGGCTGAACACCTTTGTATGATGATGCGTGGTGTTTCAAAACAAAACTCTGCGACGACCACGTCAGCTTTTACTGGTGAGTTTGAAAAACAATCCACAAGAAATGAGTTTATAAATTTAATTTCAGCAGATTTAATAAAAAGAAGATAAAAAGATAATCATCAATTTATGGCGCACGCATTTGTATTCCCGGGTCAGGGAGCCCAGTATCCGGGTATGGGCAAAGATTTATATGAGCAAAATCCCGAAGCTAAAATTCTTTTTGACCGGGCTAATGAAATATTGGGTTTCAATATTTCAGAGATTCTTTTTAATGGGACTGTTGAAGAATTAACACAGACCAAAGTAACACAACCGGCGATCTTTTTACATTCTGTCATTGCATTTGAAACACTGGCAACAGATCAACCTGAAATGGTAGCAGGTCATTCCCTGGGCGAATTCTCTGCCTTGGTTGCCAATGGCTGCCTGACATTTGAAGAGGCACTGATTCTGGTATCTGTGAGGGCAAGAGCCATGCAAAGAGCATGTGAAATTAATCCTTCTTCCATGGCAGCTATCTTAGCGCTGGATGATAAAAAAGTTGAAGAGATATGTTCTTCCATCGGCCCTGAAATTGTTGTTGCAGCAAATTATAATTGCCCCGGACAAATTGTTATTTCCGGATCCAAGAGAGGAATTGATGAAGCATGTATTTTATTAAAAGAAGCAGGTGCTAAACGGGCAATCATTCTTCCGGTTGGCGGGGCTTTTCACTCTCCTTTAATGCAACCTGCAAAAGAAGAACTATCGGAAGCGATCAATAAAACAACTTTCCATACACCCTTTTGTCCGGTATATCAAAATGTGGTAGCCAGAGCAGTGGTTAATCCGGAAGAAATTAAAGCCAACCTAAATCTACAATTGACCGGACCTGTAAAATGGACCCAGACAATTACACAAATGATTGCCGATGGTGCAGATGTTTTTACGGAATGCGGACCTGGTAAAGTGTTGCAGGGATTGATCGGGAAAATAAACCGCGAGGTAACTACCCACCATCTTGGATAAGTGCATGGATTGAAAAAAGGTTTTTCCATACCCTGTTTCTTTAATATTCATTAAAACCCATTTGATTTTATGAAACAGTTATTTTCAATTTTATTCTTATTTATGACTATGATGTGTTCTGCACAAATTACTTATCCGGTTACTCAAAAAAGTACGCAACAGGATGATTATTTCGGAACAATAATTAAAGATCCCTATCGCTGGCTGGAAGATGATAATAGTAAAGAAACCAAGGCTTGGGTAGTCGCTCAAAACAAAGTGACTGATCAGTATCTTGTGTCCATTCCTTTTAGGGATAAAGTAACCAAAAGACTCGCAGAACTTTGGGATTATCCGAAGTACGGAGCACCTTTCAGAAAGGGGGAGTATCTTTAATTTTATAAAAATGACGGGCTTCAAAATCAAGCTGTTCTCTATCGTCAGAAAGGATTAGACGGAAAGCCGGAAGTTTTCATTGATCCCAATAAGTTAAGCAAGGACGGAACAGTTTCCTTAGGTATTCCCGAATTCAGTCAAAACAATCAGTACGCAGCTTATTTTGAAGCGCAGGCAGGAAGTGACTGGCAGGTAGCGCGTATATTGGATGTTCGTACAGGTAATTTATTAAAAGATGATTTGCAGTATATCAAATTCAGTGGGATTTCCTGGAAAGGCGATGAGGGTTTTTTTTTACAGCCGGTATCCTGTATCTGCGGAGGATACAAAACTGACCGGGCAGAACCAGTATCATTCTGTGTATTATCACAAGATAGGAACACCGCAATCTGAAGATGAGCTGATCTTTGATGATAAAAATCATCCGCTAAGGATTATTGGTGGAGAAATTACCCTGGATAATCGTTTTTTAATAGTTATTAAAAGTGAAGGAACCAGCGGAAACGAATTATGGGTAAAAGACCTGTCTAAAAAGAATACAGATTTTACATTAGTTATGCCGGGGTTTCAAAATGAAATAGAATTAATTGCTAGTGATGGGAACAGGCTATTGGTTAAAACAAATGCAGATGCTCCTAATTACAAAATGGTCTCTATTGATCCTGCGAATCCTTCACCGGAAAACTGGACGACAATATTTGAAGAAAAGAAAGAATTATTAGAATCTGTTGGTAAAGCTGGTGGGAAATTGTTCCCATCTTACTTGAAGGATGCAGCCAGCCAAATTTACCAGGCAGATTATAAGGGAAATATTGAGCGGGAAATAAAAATACCGGGAATCGGTACAGTTACCGCCTCCGACGGAAATAAAAGCGATACGGAACTGTTTTACTCCTTCTCTTCTTTTAATTATCCACCTTCCATTTTTCGATATACTATTGCTACCGGCGAAACTGTTTTGTATCAAAAAAGCGATGCGAAATTTGAGGCAGATAAATACATTGTGAGGCAGTTGTTTTTTAAAAGTAAAGATGGTACTAAAGTGCCTATGTTTATTACGCATAAGAAGGGGATGAAACTGGATGGAAAAAATCCTTTACTACTTTATGGATATGGCGGATTCAATATTCCAATGACTCCGGGTTTTTCTATTTCAAATGCCTTCTTCCTCGAACAGGGTGGGATATATGTAGTCGTTAATCTCCGCGGTGGTAATGAATATGGAGAAGCCTGGCATTCCGGCGGTATGTTGCAAAACAAACAAACTGTTTTTGATGATTTTATTGGGGCAGCAGAATACCTTATTTCGAATAAATATACAAATCCTGAAAAGTTAGCTATCCGTGGTGGAAGTAATGGTGGTTTGTTAGTGGGAGCAGCTATGACACAGCGGCCTGAATTATTTAAGGTAGCTATCCCACAAGTAGGAGTAATGGACATGCTTCGTTACCATCTGTTTACGATTGGCTGGGCATGGGCAACAGAGTACGGTCGTAGTGATAAGAAAGAAGATTTTGACAACCTGATAAAATATTCTCCTCTTCACAACCTGAAAAAAGGTGTAATGTACCCGGCTACAATGGTTACCACAGCCGATCATGACGATCGTGTGGTACCAGCGCATAGTTTTAAATTTGCAGCGGAATTACAGGCTAAAAATGACGGCACCAACCCAACCCTTATCAGGATAGAAACCCAGGCAGGTCACGGTGCCGGTAAACCTACAGCTAAATTAATTGAAGAAGCTGCGGATATATGGAGTTTTATTATGGTTAATTTGGGGATGGAGTATTGAGGTTTTAAGTATCAGGTATCAGCTATCAGCTATCAGTATCAGAAAAGTCGTTTTACGCCTGGTTTAAACCAAAAGTGGATACCTATTATAATTTAGCCATCTAGCAATTCAACAATCACTCATTCAATTTTACCATCAAACCAAAAGTCTTATTCTACAAAAAAAACCGCTTCAAAATCGAAGCGGTTTTTATAATTAAGTCTTACTAATTTCTAACCTGTTTCAGGTCTTTTTTCTTTGATGATATGCACAGCATATAAACCCATATGAATTACTGCAAAGACGATAGAAATTGTTAATAGGATTTTATCTGCTTCCCATCCTTCATCTATTTGGTGGAGGAAACCTGCAATAACCAATAGAACACTCATACCAATTCCTGTCCAACGGGCTGTTTTCGTTCCTCTCCGGTTATCAGTTCCATTACCTAAATGACTGAATTTGGCTCCATAAGCCAGGTAAATATCAAGTCCCAGGATCATCCAAACTAATAGACGGATCCATGTGTCCGGCGCCAGAAACACCATCATGAACAAACAGGTGGCGATTCCTAATATGGGTACCAGTGGTACAAAAGGTGTTTTAAATTCTCTCGGAAGTTCCGGCATTTTTACGCGCATAACCCATATTCCCGCGCAGACAAGAATGAAGGCGAATAAAGTCCCAATGCTGGTCATTTCACCAACCACCCGGGCAGGTACGAATGCAGCGAACAGGCTCACAAAAATCATGAAAAGTAAATTACTCCTGGAAGGTGTTTGGGTCTTTGGATTGATAGCGGAGAATACACGCGGTATCAACCCGTCTTTACTCATGCTATAGAATACACGACTTTGCCCCATAAGCATTACGAGGATCACAGAAGCATAACCACCCAATATAGCTACGATGATTGCACGGTTGAGCCAGGGGTAATCAGGAATAATATTACCCATAGCATCCATGGTATGACCCATATGATCAATCGCAAGAGCTACCGGCGCAATGCCATCAATTCCTTTAAAGTTTTGATAGTTGGTAACGCCGGTCAGAACGTGAGCAAAAAGGATGTAAAGAACAGTACAAACAGCCAAAGAGCCTAAAATACCAATTGGCATATCTTTTTTTGGATTCTTAGCTTCCTGTGCAGCAGTACTTACTGCATCAAAACCTATATAGGCAAAGAATACTATAGCTGCTGCCCGGACAATTCCTCCGAAACCATGTTCATAAAATCCTTCATGACCGGGAGTGCCTGCAGGTATAATATACGGATCCAGGTTTTCCATTCTGATATATTGCCAACCTAAAGCAATAAAAATAATAACCACCCCGATTTTAAGAAATACGATAATAGAGTTTACCATCGCACTTTCCCTGGTACCCTTCATTAAAAGTAAACTCATCAATACAATAATGAATACACCGGGTATATTTATGATTCCACCGTCCCAGGGGCCGGCAGTGATGCTTGCCGGGAGGACAATGTCGAATCCTTCTAAAAATTTAACCAGGTATCTACTCCAGCTTATTCCAACCGTGGCTGCACCAACTGCATATTCCAACACAAGGTCCCAACCAATGATCCAGGCAAGAAACTCGCCCATTGTAGCATACGAATACGTGTAAGCGCTACCCGCTACAGGAATCATAGAAGAGAATTCCGCATAACATAATCCGGCAAACAGACACCCGACTGCCGCAATAATAAATGATATGGATATGGCAGGCCCTGCATTATTAGCAGCTGCCAATCCCGTAATGGAAAATAACCCAGCTCCCACAATAGCACCGATTCCTAAGGCGACCAGAGCCATTGGACCTAAGGTTCGTTTTAGGGTATGGGTACCGGTTTCAGATGCTTCATTCATTAAAACATCCATAGGTTTTCTTACGAACAAACTCATAATTTGGTTGGTTTTATTTTAGATGGTATTGTTAAAAGATTTGGAAAAGTAAGGAATAAATCAAAAAGTA
>JBBPYM010000457.1:0-9636 GCA_038199905.1 Chitinophagales bacterium
AGCAAAACAGTAAAGACCGCGTTTACCACAGTTGTAGTCAGTTTCACCGTTTATCCTAACCCAGTGGTATCCTGCTCAATTACTGTTCAACTTAACCAGCCTGGAATGTTGACCATATTTGATAATTCGGGAAAACCTGTCATCAACCGGCAGTTGGTCGCAGGTACGCATCAGGTGGATGTAAGCTTCCTGGCCAAAGGTATTTACCGTGAAGGCAGGTAGAGAAGTAGTGAATATTGCAGTACAATAACATCAGGGACCAGGCTAATATCTCCGGCTTCCGGAGCTGAACTAAAAAATGAACGATTAAGGTCTGGGTTACAGCGATTTACCGTGTACCTCAAACCTTAAAGGTATGGGGTATGGGGTATGAGGTATGAGGTATGGGGTATGAGTGTCTGTTGTGAATTAAAATTATAAGCCTGTACTACTGCTGACGGCTGATAGCTGACGGCTGATAGCTGACGGCTGATAGCTGACGGCTGATAGCCGACACCCACACCCCATACCTCTTCCCGCATCCCGTCGCGGAAAAATTGCATTTGGTCGCATCAGGAGGTGATGTTGGCTCAAAATGTTGGTAATTTGCTTATGAAATCAGCCTGGTATACAAAAAAATGGGTAGTTGTACTTTTTCATGCTGCGGCGTGGATACTGCTGTTTTCGCTGCCGACCCTTTTGAGGCCCGCTTACCGGGAGGAGCCGGTGCACAAAGAAATCCTTTCACCTTCCTTGTCATTTCTTCTTTCCTCTTTGATGAACATAACCTGGATGGGATTTTTTTATTTTAATGCGCTGTTTCTTATTCCCCGCCTAACTTATAAAAAAAAATACTGGCAATACGGGTTGGCGCTGTTTGGGTTGCTTGCCTGGATATTTGTACAGAGTTCGTTGATCTTCCAGGTTTTCATGAAGCCGGGTGAACATTTTGATGTGCGCAGGCCCATTTTATTTAACTTTTTTATCTTCCTTTTCTTCCTTGCCTCCAGCACGGCGTACACGCTGATTCACGATAAGTTGAAAGCAGATAAACTTGCCCAGGACAAGGAAAATGAAAACCTCAAAACAGAGCTGTCACTGCTTCGCTCACAGGTGAGTCCGCACTTTATGTTCAATGTGCTGAATAACATGGTGGCACTTGCCCGCAAACAATCTGACCAGTTAGAGCCATCGCTGATTAAACTGTCATCATTGATGCGGTACATGCTTTATGAAACCGATGAGGAAAAAGTTTCACTCGAGAAAGAAATTGATTACCTGCAAAGTTATATCGACCTTCAGCAACAGCGTTTTGGTAAAAAAGTAAAAGTAACAGTTGCTATGCAATGCCAGGGAGAACAATACCAGATAGAACCGATGCTGCTGATACCTTTTGTAGAAAACGCGTTTAAACATGGAACTGGTTTGATCGAAGACGCCAGGATCGATATCAGCCTGGCGGTAGAAAATAACGTGCTTCAATTTTTGGTAAGCAATAGGTTCAACCCCTTATCTGTTGAGGTTAAAGATAAAACTTCCGGAATAGGCCTTACGAACGTAACCCGCAGGCTCAACCTGTTGTATGGCAGATCTCACATGCTGGAAATAAATAAAAACGGTGTTTGGTTTAATGTTTCATTGAAAATAAATCTTGCTGAATGATAAGGTGTATTGCTATTGATGACGAGCCTTTGGCGTTAGAACTACTGGAAGATAATATCAGCAAGTTGCCCTACCTGCAACTGGTGGCCTCCTGCGACAATGCGCTGGAAGCTATGGAACTGATGCGGAAACAAACGGTGGACCTTATTTTTCTGGATATCCAGATGCCAGGACTCACAGGTCTGCAGTTTATCAAAAGCATTACCCAGCGCCCGATGATCATCCTCATCACCGCTTATGAAAAATATGCCCTCGAAGGTTTTAACCTGGATGTTTTGGATTACCTGGTAAAACCGGTTCCATTGGACCGGTTTATAAAAGCATGTAACAAAGCCAAAGAGTTATTCGACCTGAAAGAAAATAACAAGGATGGCAGTCCCGTAATGACCGCGGAATATCTGTTCGTAAGTGTTGATTACAGCCTGTTAAAAGTTGTTTTTGCAGATATCATGTACATCGAGGGACTGAAAGATTATATCAAGATCCAGCTTAAAAGTACGTCTAAGCCTGTTATCACGCGTATGAGCATGAAAGCTATCGAGGAAGCTTTGCCTGCAAACCAATTCATCCGGGTTCATAAATCTTATATTGTATCTCTCTCCTATGTTACCGCGGCAAGGAAAAATAGCGTTTTTATTGGCACCGTTGAAATACCTGTCAGTGAAAGTTACCCTGACGCCCTTACTATTATTACCGGCCGACAAATCTAATTCGTACTACACATTATTCCCGTTACATCGCTATGCTGTATGCTTGAACTTTATTGGGATGATAGAGACTGAAGGTCTTCAAAAAGAACTTGTTCCAGCGGAACAACCCGATGATGCACTCAGCCCCGCTCCGTGGGTAAAAAAATGATCAAATTAGCATCTGGGGGTGACGAAAAAAGGCTAATACGGCGTTGGACTGATGGTGTTTGGTTCCCGTCCTTTTGAAGGCCCTTGAAAAGGAGGGGAACCCATTACTATACTCCTTACTTGTTGTCAGGCTTTTGGTCGCGCCCGGCCCAAAGCAGGTTGATATCAAGTAAAGTCAATTATGTCAGCATTGATTTTTTGCAACCAGGACTTACACATCTGTCCTGGGTCACTTCTTCTGTGCTGCTGGAACAGAGACCAATGTGGGGGCTTTTTCTACCCACCTGATGTTCCGCTGGAACGTGGAATACTGAACATAAAAGCAACGCATATATTCATGCCTCACGCTCATCAGATGTTCCGCTGTAAGGAAAGAGAGCTGCAGCGCCTGCCAACAACCAGTTCATCGCAACTTTTCCGCTTCTCGTCTCATTTACAAAAAACCAGGAAAATCGAATGGTAGCTTTGCTGCATAATAATTCAACATGAAAAAGATAGTACTGGTATTGACTTTTGCTTTTGTAAATCTGCTCACACAAGCACAGTTCCCTGGTGGCGGACAAACGGCTAATGCCGCCGGCCGACAGGCTGCTCCTGCCATCGGCCATGTGTATGGTAAAGTGGTAGACAATTCAGGTAAGGCAGTCAGCGACGCTTCAATCATATTGCTGCAAAGCAAAATGGATACGGCGACAAAAAAGAAAAAAGAAGTATTATTAAAAGGTACTGCTACTAAAAATAATGGCGAGTTCAGCCTGGAAGAATTACCGGTGATGGGATCCCTTAAAATACAGATTTCAGCGGTAGGGTTCAGCCCGCTTGAACAAACTATTTCATTCATGCCCGCTACTGCCAGTGCTGCAAATTCAAAACCGATCGCAGGCGCACCATTCGCTGGCAGGATGCCAAATTTCGAAAAAGACCTTGGCAGTATAAAACTCTCGCCGGATGCGGCGCAGTTGCAAGGTGTAACTGTTACTGCCACAAAACCGCTGATGCGGCTGGATATCGATAAAAAAGTGTTTAACGTAGAAAAAAATATCGTTAGCGCCGGCGGTACAGCGCTGGATGTTATGAAAAATGTTCCTTCAGTAAACGTGGATATTGACGGCAACATATTACTCCGCAACACTGCACCGCAGTTGTTTGTAGACGGCCGCCCCACAACGCTGACCCTGGAACAAATACCCGCCGATGCCATTGAAAGCGTAGAAGTGATCACGAACCCGTCAGCAAAATACGACGCTTCCGGTGGCGGCGCAGGCATATTAAATATTGTTTTAAAGAAAAACCGCAAAACCGGTTACAATGGTAACGTAAGGGCTGGCGTAGATAAGCGCGGTGCACTTAATGGTGGTGGTGATTTCAGTGTAAGACAGGACAAACTAAATATTTCTGCTTCCGTGATGGGCAACCAGAATAAAGGTCGCACCTCGGGCACCACTGACCGCCTAAACCTGTTGGACGTGCCACAGACCTCTATCTTCCAAAACAATAATAGTAGAACGGTTGGTGGGTTCCTGTTTGGCAAGGTTGGACTGGATTATTTTCTTACCAACAGAACCACTTTATCACTGTCTGGTATACGGGTGCATGGTGAATTTAACCCGAATGAAGTGATTGGCATCACCACGGACACTATATTCAGCACCGGCAAACCGAGTCAATTCAGTCAGCGTACGTCTAGTGGTACCCGTGAATTCGACGGCCAGGGACTTGTGTTCGGAATGAAACACCTGTTTGCAAAAGAAGGTGAAGAATTAACTACAGACGTAAATTATTTTTCCGGTAGAAACAGTAACAATTCGCTGTACACTACCAACTATTACGGTAACAATTCCTCTGCCACAGGTAACGAGCTTCAGAAAGTAATAGGTAGCGGTAATGATAACAACCTGACTATCCAAACAGATTATGTTAGACCACTTAGTAATAAAACAAAGCTGGAAGCTGGTGTAAGAGCGTCTGTACGTGAGCGTGTAAACAATAATGAAAATTATATTTATGACGACCTTGCAGCTAAATATAATCTTATATCATCAGCAACCGCTAATTATAAAAGCCATGATAACGTGTATGCGGCTTATGCTACCGTGTCAAGCAGCATCCGGGATTTTGGTTACAAACTGGGACTGCGTGCGGAAAGCTCTAACTACAACGGTGAGCTGTTAAATACAAAAAAAACATTCAGCAACAGTTACCCGATAAGCTTATTCCCTTCAGTGTTCCTGAGCCAAAAACTGAAGAGTAACCAGGAATTACAGGTGAGTTTCACGCGGCGCATCAACCGGCCCAACTTTTTTCAGTTGATACCATTTACTGATTATACTGACAAGTTGAATATCACCAAGGGTAATCCCGGACTGGTGCCGGAGTTCACCCAGTCTGTTGAAATGTCTTATCTGAAAACATTCACTGGTAACAATACAATTCTTGGTTCCCTGTATTATAAAAACACGAATAACCTCATCACTCGTTACCTGAATAAGGAACTCGATCCCCTTACTGGAACAGAAAACCTTATCAACACTTATATAAACGCGAACAGTAGTTATTCAGCAGGTGCTGAGATCACTTCCCAGAACTATCTTACCAAGTGGATGGATATCTCAACAAATATCAATATCTACAACTCAAAAGTTAATACGGATAACATCACCGGTACGTCACAGGATGCAATGTGGAGCTGGTTTGGTAAGTTCAATGGTAACTTTAAGCTGCCTGCAAAATTCGTTATCCAGTTAACAGCTACATACCAATCAAAGACCAACCTACCTGTTAACAGCAATAGCGGCGGTATGGGTGGCGGTCCGGGAATGATGCAGAGCCAGAGTGCTTCCCAGGGTTATATCAAAGCTTTCTGGGGAACGGATCTTGCTATCAAAAAAAGTTTCATGAAGAACGATGCAGCATCGGTAACACTAAGCATCAGCGACATCTTCAAAACACGGTATACGAGCCAGTATTCTGAAAGCGATTATTTTGTGCAGAATTACACCAGGCTCCGTGATCCGCAGATGATAAAACTTAATTTAAGCTACCGCTTTGGCAAGATAGATGCGTTGCTTTTCAAACGCAAAGCAAACAGCAGCATCAACGCTACAGAAGGTATGCAGTAATATTCACATGAACGTGGTTTAAATAACAAAGAGGTCGAAGTTCGACCTCTTTATTATTTAAAACCCTGGCCAATCACAATGTTGATGGACCCAACAAGTTAATCTTCATTTCTTTGTAAATCATGTGGTAAAATGTATATAAGGAAAACTTTCTGGAATATGCGTATCGTACACGCCATGTTTGCTCAATACCCAGGCCGGATGCGGAAATACCTCCTGCCCTGACGGCGTCATTTTCTGAAAACGACCAAAAAATATGCGCCAGGTATCGCCGTCTATCGGTGGCAGCGATTTTCCGTTCGCCAGCCAGTGGAGGCTTTTCCATGGAATGGCGATCTCGAGCGTCCACCCTTTGTCTACATGCGAGTGGTCATTAATACGACCATCGATCTTTACCGCGGTTTCAAGTCCGGGCATATCATAGTCGAGGAACACCCACCGTGCTTTCCTTGGATGAGTCCCCCACCAGAAAGAAGCTCCCGAACGGTCATGGTCACCCGCAAAGGTCAGAGCCTTGTCCTTGAATACATCAAACTCGGGTACGTCAAACCGCCCACCTTTTTTATACGCATCTTTCCAGATAAAAAATGTTTCGTACACAGTATTTAATGCGTTCACTTCAAGTTCATAATAACAGTCTCCACCATCGATAAATATCTCCAGGTCATTCTCCATAAACACAATCGAATCGCGTTCTGTTTGGGTGGCAGCTACAAAGGGCTCTTCCGCCCAGAAAGCCAGGTACAGGTACTCGTCATTCCATAGCGCTGCTGAACGGGTATCGTACAAGCCCGGATCACCTGTGACCATATCTACAAAACGATTTGATTTTACAGC
This sequence comes from Chitinophagales bacterium, assembly GCA_038199905.1. Taxonomy (GTDB): domain Bacteria; phylum Bacteroidota; class Bacteroidia; order Chitinophagales; family Chitinophagaceae; genus JADCRZ01. The sequence goes on from JBBPYM010000457.1 coordinate 6,455, forward strand.
ATTGAGCCATTGAACTTTGTTAAGATCTCCGTTGATATCAATGTTGCCAGTTATTTTGTGACAGCTATAATGTGTTATATCAGCACTGTTGCTATTGTAACCAATTTTATTTTCCATGTTATTGTTGTTATTATGTAACAAGATAAGAGAGGCTGTGTGAGCGTTAGCGCGTCATAAATTTCCAGGTTACATTTTTGATGGTGTTGGGTTTGTCTTTTTCGGGAGCCGAGATCGTTCCTTTCCAGTCGCCATTTTGTTTTGCTGTTTTGCATTCCCGGAAACTGTATTGTCCCTTCTCGTAGTTAAAGGTCTCTCCGTCATCGTCGTATAGTATGTACCTGCCGGGTTTTTCACCGTAGTGCCTGATCTCAATATCCACCTGCTCTCCTAATTTGGGTGCATGCAATAAGGGTGGCATCATAGGGATCATACCGCCATCTTTCACGTATACCGGTATTTTGTCGAGGCCGGGAGTAACTGTTATCACTGTGCCGTCACCGGCAAAGGCACCGGTATAGAAATCGTACCACCTGCCTTTTGGCAGTATTACCTTACGGCTTTTCTGTCCGGTGAACATAGGCGCCACCAAAAGGTATTCGCCTGCCATGTACTGGTCCTTTACTTCCCTGGTGACAACTTCAACGTAGGGATTTTCTTCGAGATTTGTTGATTTGATTTCATTGCGTGCCTCTGCGGAAAATCCTACTTCCAGGTTCATGGCCCTGAATGGCGGGATGCCTTCAAAATGATATTTGGCAAATTCACTGTACCAGTAAGGCATCATCCGCATGCGGAGCAGGGATAGTTCCTTAACCTGTTCGGCTACTTCCGGAAATGTCCATGGCTGTGTGTTGCTTGCCCAGGCATTGATCATGGCCATGGGTGAAAATATTACTGATTGAAAACGCCGCAACCATTCTTCGCCGGTTTTTGATGCACGTACTTCCGGTGTCCACAACACGCCGGCAAAACCTGAATTTATTAGCGCCGTTATAAAATCCTGGTGGTTGTAATAGTCGTTGTAAATAACGAATGGGAAAGAAGAGCCGCCCGCATTGGAACCCCTTACCAGGCCATAGGTCCTGGAGTTACGTTTGCGGTACAGGTCCATTGTATATCGTTGAATCAGCAAACCATAGGTCTGCCTCATTTGTTCACCTGTTTTGCCGGAAGGAAAGGTTGCCACATCGGGCCATAACCATTGGTCGCCACCATCTACTTCATCGAATTTGTAACCGCTCACGCCTATCTGCACCTGATCCTTATCGAACTGGCCAAACAAAATCTTCCTTGCCTCTGGCATGGTAAGATCCGGCACATTCCCCACCCATACGGTGTGTGAGGCGGTAAAAGGTTCAATTTTCTTAAAGATGGAAGCCTGCGGTGAAACGTATGGATTCGTCCATAGGTTGAGGCGGATGCCAACCTTGAGCATGTCCTGCACAAATTTTGCAGGTTCTGGAAATCTTGTTTTGTCCCATTCAAATGTGCAGGGATACGATTTACTTTGCCAGCCGGGCTCCAGACCGATATAATCAAGCGGGTAACCTCTATCACTAAACGCTTTAGCTTCGGCTTTCACTTTATCGGCATTGTATAACCGCTCCACACGCTGTGTAAAGCCAAGTCCCCATCTTGGTGGGAGGCAACCTCCGCCATTGAGGAGGTTAAAGCGTTTAACAACATCCATTGTTTTCGGCCCACCGATAACGTAAATGTCAACACCTGCTGCAGGTACGAGCATCTCTACCGCATCAGAGTAAGGGTTAGCTGACCAGTTTTTATTTACATTGCGATCCTGCAGTTCAGGTGGATTATTACTGTCTTTCCTCACTGCAGTGCCTGCATACACTTTGATATAACGTGCCGAATTAACAAACACACCGTATCCTTTGGAAGATACATAAAATGGCGTCGGGGCGTGGGTTCGGCCATTGTCGAGCCCATTGAAATGGTCAACGTGCAACTCCATGATCCGACCGCGCTGAAATACGGTTTGAAAGTTCAAACCAAAGCCAAAAAGCTGTTCATTGCGGCTCAGTGGAAATCGGAGGTAGGTTTTGCCATCGATAATTGTCGCAGATATATCGGCCTTAGACAATGGAAAAGTGGCTGAAGTTATTTTTCCCAACGCTTCTTTATTTGGCGATACACCGGCTGCTGAAAGAAGATCATATGCTTCAGGTTTGCCAACTGTGGCTTTCCATATACCGGGTGCTGTTTCGCTCCAGGTTAGTTGCTGTGTTATGCCAGTTTGAGCGATGAACAATAAGGCCGTTAGAACGCATAAGATACTCTTCATAATTGGGCGGAGTTAGACGACCTGTTTTTTTGATTTACTTTAATGAATAACAGCTAAAGTGGAATATTAGGATAACTGTTTCTCCACAGGTTGTTTAATGGGAAGTACAAAATGAAACGTTGCTCCCTCTCCCAGCCTGCTTTCCGCGTAAATAGTACCATGATGATTAAGCACAATTTTTTTGCATAACGCCAGCCCGATACCAGAGCCGGAATAGTCAACCCTGCTGTTCAGTCGCTGGAAGATAACAAATATTTTCTCTGCATACTGCTGCTCGAATCCAATGCCGTTATCCTGAACAGATATTTTGTAGTAAGAAAGTTGTTTAGGAAGGTTAAGGTTTTCCGCTTCAACCTTATCAACAAGCTGTGTTGTGATGTTTATTACCGGAGTACTGCCGGTGGTAGCGAATTTTAGCGCGTTGTTCACAAGGTTATAAACCAACTGGTTCATTTGTAAAGGGATGGCTTCGATTAATGGAAGTTCGCCGCAGGTGATTACAGCATTTTTTTCTTTAATGATGAGTTCAAAATCAATCAAAACATTTTGCAAGGTTAGTTTTAGATCAGTTTGTATAAAGGCCTGGCTGTCTTTATTAAGGTGAGACATATTCAGCAGATCACCTATCAGTATACTCATGCGATCAGCCGACTGGATCACCTTACCAAGATAATTTTCCGCGAATGTAGTGGCAATATCACTTAACTGGTCCTCGATGAGACTTGCATAGGTTTTAATTTTGCGAAGTGGTTCTTGCAGGTCATGACTCGCGACGTACGCGAACTGCTCCAATTCGCTGTTTGTTGCCTGGAGCAGATCAACTTTTTTCTGTAGTTCTTCCTGGTAGTCTTTAAGTTCAGTAATATCCAGGAAGTTGGCA
>JBBPYM010000458.1:0-22311 GCA_038199905.1 Chitinophagales bacterium
CCACCATTTGTTATCGCCTGTTCATAGCCATAGCCTCTCACTAAAGGTGCATAACTATTAATACTGCTACCACTTACCTGGGGCTTGTAATTTGTTCTTATCAACTGGCTGTCTATTTGTGCAGCAGCCGACTGATTGCGAAAGTCTCTAAGCAATGGACTGTTTTCCTGTGCCTTGTTTATATAATCTTGCAGGTGTTTCGCCTGTCCACATACCGAAACGCAATACCCGGTTACAATGAAAAATATAATTATTATTTTATACATTTTATTTTGAACTTCTGTTAGTATTGAGTTAGGTATGAAATTGCTATCAGCATTCAGTCAGCAGATCAATGTTGACAAGCTTTCCTGCCGATAGCTGAAGGCGCACGGGCGATAGCCTATCATCGGTCAATTTACACTTAACTTAACACTAATTTTAGACCTCTATTTACCAGGATACAGATAGATACTTGTGCCTGGAATGGTGTAACCAATTGTTTACTTTATAAGTTATTATTGCTGAACCCGCACCAACCAAAGCTCCGGCTACCACATCAGTCGGATAATGAACACCCAGGTACATTCGTGAATAACCAACGGAAGCTGCAAAAATTATAGAGGGCGCAACTACATACCATTTTGGATATGCAATGCTAAGCGAGGTGGCCATACTAAAGGCAAAACTCGTATGACCCGAAGGAAACGATGGAGATCCTCCGTGCGACTTCTGCACAATAAATGGATAAGTAATATATGGCCTATCACGGTTAACGGAATATTTTAAAACAAAAGTGATTCCCTCAGCAATCGCCATAGTTTCCAACATGTAAACGGCCTTAAGTCTCATTTGCCGGTTATCTTCTATAAAGCCCGCAGCAAGCAAGCCCACTGGAACTGCCATACATATTTCTGTTGTGGAATTTGTAATAAAACGCATGCTCTTGTAAGTAGCCGATGAAATATCTGAATTGTTTATCTTTTTTAAAACATCAATATCCGCGTTCTGTGCCTTAACATTCATTGGTGTGCCCATAACAATTGCCAGGGTAACGGCTACCGAAACAATCAAAGCAATGATGGATTTGTCGGCGGATTTTTGATAAAACATCTCAAGACTAACTTTTAGAAGGGCAAAAATATTGGCCAATTCTGTTTTAATCTTGTAGTGAAAAGTAGAAGAAGTTACCTCACAAACATCGCTATGAAAGCTTTTGTAGGTGCTATTCTGCAAGTAAGCTGGTGAAATTTGAATTTCTCCGGTAAACAAATCTATAACGTCATTAAAGCCAATAGGGCTAACTAATTGATTGTAGTAGCACTAATTGGATCACCTTTGCAAGTGAAACTTTCTAGAAATTGTATTAAAGATTACTTTACGTACAAAACAATCAGGCTGTCTACATCAACGGTTAACAGAAAATGAAAAATTTTGAAGAACGCTATAGCGGGGATTATGAAAGTTTGTACACAGGCTACTTCAAAAAGTTTTTTAACTATGGACGGAAGTTTACAGAAGACAATTCTTTAATTGAGGACAGTATTCAGGAGGTGTTTCTGGATATTTGGAACAAACAAAACACGCACATTGTCATTGATTCACCAACCGCATATTATTTTGCTGCTTTCAGATATACCCTTTTTAAAAATATAAAGCTACAGCGCCGAATGGGTGGCTTAGGACAGCGGGATGACGAGCCTGTTTTTTCCATAGAACAGAGAATAATCTCAAGCGAAATATCCGAAGAACGTCGCCAAAAAGTTCAATTGGCTTTAACAATATTAACTTCGCGACAAAGAGAAGTTATCTTTCTTCGATTCTTTGAAGGAATGTCGTACGAGCAGATTGCCGGAGTATTGGGAATCACTACTAAGGCCACCTACAAAATTATGTACCGAAGTCTGTCAAGATTAAAGGAAGTACTCATCATTCCGATATTTATCATGTTTTTCTTCCTTGATTAGGGAATACGCCTTCCGCCTGCATTAATATTCTTTTAGAAAAATGGGGTAATAAGCCGCTTTACTTACACTAACATATAATAATGGAAAATTTTTCAGAAAATAGCTATGCCGGATTTTCAGAAATTGATTTTATCAATGACCCTATTTTACAGGAATGGATCATCAGGCCTGATGAAAAAAGCGATCAAAACTGGAGCAGCTTTTTAAAAGCTCATCCCGAAAAGCGGCAGGATGTTGAAAACGCGGTTCGTTTTCTGCGGGCCTTGCAGTTTGAACCGCATGAACCTGATATTAAGCGCATCAAAGAATGCTATGACGAACACATGAGTCAGGTGAAGGCGAGCAAGCCTACAAAGCCCATCAAAATGAGGAATACCCGAAGACCCATGTACTTGTATGCTGCAGCCCTGTTGGCAGCTGTTGTGCTTTTTGCTTCCCTCTTATACACTTTCGATAGAAACAGTACCGCCCAAATTGCAGTGTTGACAAACTACGGAGAAATCAAGCAAGTTTCCTTACCGGATGGCTCAAGCGTAGTCTTAAACGCTCATTCACAGGTAAAATATAGTGCAACCTGGAATGACGAGGAAACAAGAGAGGTATGGTTAACGGGTGAGGCCTTCTTTAACGTGAAGCATTTGACAGATACCAGGAAAACCGGTTCATCACAAAAAAAATTTCTTGTACACGGAGAAGGATTTACCATTGAAGTAGTTGGAACTTCTTTTGACATTCGCCAGAGAAGAGGAAAAACAGAAGTAGTACTTCAAACCGGCAAAATTATCCTGGTCAGGCAGCAAAATCCTGGTCAGAAGATCGAAATGGAACCGGGAGACATGCTTACTTATGACATAAAGGATGCTACTATAATTCGGGCCAGGACGAGACCTGAAGAGTACTCCGGATGGAAAGAAAAAAAGCTCTTCTTAAACAACCCAACCTTGAAAGAAATTGTCGTTTATCTCGAAGATAATTATGGTAAAAATATTGTCCTGGAAAGCCCTGAAATTGGAAACAAAAGAATTGAAGGACCGATACAGTTGAATAATCTCGACGACGCTTTATTCATAATCTCGACGGTATTGAATACTGACATAGAGCGAAAAGATAGCGTAATACTGATCCGGGCCAAATAGCCCGCGAAATGATGATTGATTTTTAATTTAAAACTAAAACGATGATTGCTTCCACTTTGAAAAGCGGATTTACTTTCCTGTTAGCTTTCCTCTTGTTAACCAGCCACTGTGTTTATGCCCAGGGCAAGGCAGTTCCGCTTAGAGATGCTTTGAAGAAGGTTACCAATACGTATGGTACCCAGTTTGTCTTTGATCCTGAGTTATTTAAAGGCAAGCACGTGACCTACGAACCTGGGAGCCGTGAAAGATCTGTAGAAGATGTACTGAAAGACCTATTGTATCCACAAAATCTTGTGTTTCTATACATTAGCTCGAATTATTATTCGATTGTTTCCAAGTCACGCGTAACCACAGAAAATAATTCTGTTAGTCCCTCTGTCAACGGAAGCCTGGTTGGAAATACTGTGAGTCCTGCGGTCATTCAAGCAGGAGGCATTATTGAAAAGAAGCAATCCACTATTACCGGCAAGGTCACAGACGAAAGCAATCAGCCGATCAACAGTGTCAGCGTTTCTTTAAACAACGGAAACTCTGCTGCCGTGACTGGAATTGATGGAACCTACACTATTGATGTTGTCGACTTAACCGGAGTGCTGATTTTTAGCTCGGTCGGATACGCCGAAAAAGAGGTTGCCATTAAAGGTCGCACCACCATAAACGTTCAGATGTCTACAGCGGCACAATCTCTTGATCAGGTAGTGGTAGTAGGTTATGGAACGCAAAAGAGGTCGGACCTTACGGGGGCAATTGGAAGTGTGAAAGCCAGCCAACTTAGGGAACGCCCGGCTGTAAACGTTGAACAGGGTTTGGCGGGAAGAATTGCAGGCGTAAATGTTTCAACCAACTCCGGCAGGCCTGGCGGCAGAACAGCGATAGCTATCCGGGGTTACAGCTCTGTTAATGCGGCAAATGACCCTCTATATGTCGTCGATGGTATTATCTGGACCAGCGGTATTAACACGCTTAATCCAAACGATATCGAATCAATTGACGTGTTAAAAGATGCCTCCTCAACGGCTATCTATGGCACAAGGGGCACTAACGGGGTCATTATTGTTACTACCAAACGGGGTAAGAAAGGTGCCAAGCAGGTATCATATGACAACTACACGAGCCTTAATTGGCTACCGGCAGACAGAAAATATGACGTCCTGAATTCAAAGGAATTTTTATCTATAGAGGAAGAGCAATATAAAAACGCTGCTAAGTTCGACCCTGTAGGCTTTGCCGCGGGCAAATATCCTAATCCCGTAGCGAAAAGATTGAAATACCTGCCTGGTAATACACTCGGCAACAGGGAACTCTTCTCACTTGACGCCAACGGAGTACCACAACCATTATATGATGTAGACTGGCAGGACCTTTCAACAAGAAAAGCTATTAGTCAGAGTCATAATCTTTCATTTACTGGCGGAGATGACAAAACAAATTATGGCTTGTTCCTGGGGTACGCAAATGAGCAGGGTATCATGAAAGAAAGCTTTCAAAAAAGATACAACGTGAGGGTAGTTCTTGACCAGCAAATCAAAAACTGGCTGAAAGTAGGTGCTAACCTGAGCTATGCAAACAACCGGGAAAGGCGAGTGGATGAAAATGTCGGGTCGAATAATGCGCTTCGTCAACTGGTAGAAATGGTAACCTTCATACCATATACTTATTCCGATGGAACATACGGTTACAGGGGTGATTACGAGGGCCTTGAAAAAGGCGACAATCCCGTGGCGCAGATCCATGAAAACAACTTGCTGTATAACTCCAACGTGTTTGGCGGCAACACTTATATGAACATTAAGGTGTTTAAAGGTCTTGAATTTACATCCACTTTTGGTGTAAATGTTGTTAACAATATTAATCCTTATTTCAAGAGTACCAAATCCGACCTGCAAGGTGGCCTTGGTAAAAATTATTCAAGGATAGGCAGTAGCGAGTCCAGGTTTTGGCAATGGTCCAACAGGTTTAATTACACCAGGAAGATTAATGACGATCACGCTATTAATGTATTGCTCGGCACAGAGATGCAGCAAAGTAACAGCCTGAGCTGGACCGCGGTTACCAGCGTCATGCCAGATGATTATTATTCTTACAATAACCTGGGTGCAGGTTCAACGCCGCTTGCACCAAGCTCTTCTACCGGTGCTTTTCAAATGCACTCTTATTTTGGAAGGGTAAACTACAATTTTAAGGAGAAATACCTGCTTACTGCTACCGGGCGTGCTGATGGCTCGTCGCGTTTCGGAACAAACAACAAGTTCGCATTTTTTCCATCAGGAGCAGTGGCATGGAGGCTTTCAAATGAAGATTTCATGGTGGACAGTAAAATGATATCCAACCTTAAATTAAGAGCGAGTTACGGCCTTACCGGCAATTCAGAAATTGGTTCCTATAAGTCACAAGCCAATTTAAGTACCAATTCTTATATTTTTGGCGGTGTCAGGGCCTCCGGTTCTGCAATCGGCCGACTTGCGAACCCGGAACTTCAATGGGAAAAAACGGCTCAATTCGATGTGGGCGTAGACCTGGGATTATTTAATAACAGGATTTCCATTGAGGCAGATTATTTTTCAAAGAAAACGCATGATCTCTTATACGATGCACCGGTGCCTGCTACCAGCGGTTATACAATTGTTACCAGGAACATTGGAAGTATGGAAAATAAAGGCTTTGAGTTTTCGCTCAATACGGTAAACATCAGAAACGCGCATTTTACATGGTCTACCAATTTCAATATTTCCACCCTGAATAACCGGATCACAGCTTTGGGAGTTAACAACGAAGATATTCTTTATGGCACCAAAGAAGGCCTGATACTTAGAGTGGGTGAATCGGCTGGCTCCTTCTACGGCTACCAGCGTGATGGTATATGGGGAGTCGCGGATGTAGCAAAAGCTGCCGACTATGGAAAGAATCCTGGAGACCTGAAGCTTAAAGACCTTAATAACGATGGTAAAATTAATGGCCAGGACAGAACAGTTCTGGGTAAAGGCATTCCCGACTTTTATGGTACGTTTGCTAATTCCATACGATACAAAAACTTTGACCTCATAGTTGAAATTCAATATTCCCAAGGCAATGATGTGTTTAACCAGGCAAGAAATTCAGGTGAAGCGAGGCAGGGGCTCGCCAACAGTTTCGCGACCGTTTTAAACGCGTGGACTCCAACAAACCAGAACGCCGAACTTGAACAGGTACGGCCTACCAGTGCAGGCTATAACTATTATATGGATAGCCGAAAAGTTTCCGATGGTTCATTCATCCGGGGGAAAAACCTGCTGCTGGGATATACCTTTCCAAAATCTACTAATGCCAGGTTGGGTTTAAACAACCTGAGGATCTATGCTTCGGCACAGAACTTTTTTTTGAAGACAAAGTATTTTGGTTATGACCCTGAGGTAACGACCTACGAAGAATTTTCATTCTCCCAAGGTTTTACATATTATGAATATCCTAAACCAAGAACACTAATGGTTGGTCTTAATGTAAACTTTTAGTATTAGGCTTAATAACTTGATTATGAAAAATATAATAGATTTTAATAAACTTGTCCTTGCTGTGCTGTTGATACTCACAGCAGCGGGGTGTAAAAAAGATTTTCTGGCGGAACAAAATGCATCAGCCATCACGCTCCAGAATTATTTTACCACCTCCAACCAGGCCGAAGCGGCCATAAACGGGATTTACCCGACATTACATCTTTTTACTGCCACGGATGGTTATGGGGAATCTCCGTGGGAATCGCTGGAGTTTCCAGTGGGTCATGCAACAAGCCTTGGACAAAGTCTCTACAATAACGGGTTGATCAGGCATAATAATTCTTCTATCGAACCTGTATTCAAAACAGTATGGGTGGGGTTTTATAACGGTATCGCCAATGCTAACGTTGCCATCAGCCGAATACCACCCATCTCCATGAACGCGCAAAAACAGAAAGCATTATTGGGAGAGGCCTACTTTTTACGTGCGTTGTATTATTTTTACTTAGTGCGCCTCTATGGTGACATTCCCTTGATTACCGAGCCAATTGACTTTTCGAGTGAGGATCTTTATCCTACACGAACCCCGAAGGAAAAAGTATATGACTTAATTGTCGGTGATCTCAAGGAGGCTGAGAAATCAGGACTCCCAAATACAGATAAGCGCGGCAAGGCCTCCTTAGGAGCAGTTAAGTCTTTACTGGCAAGTGTTTACCTGACGATGGCCGGACAACCTTTAAATAAAGGCGCAGCTTACTATACACTGGCAGCTGAAAAATCCAAAGAAGTCATTGACGCAGGTTGGTACTCCTTATTTACAGACTATGCCTTTCTACACGACAGGGCACACAAGAACCAGGGAGAATTGATTTTCCAGGTTCAATACCAAACAGGAATAAAGACCAATGATATAACAGCAGCTATCACACCGTCGAAAATAGGCATCTCTGCTTTAAGCAGTGAGTACGGTGCTATTATGCCGCGGAGTGAGTTCGTAAAGTCTTATGAGGTTAATGATAAAAGAGCACAGGAAAAGCAGTTCTTTTTTACCGAATACACGAAAAAGGGAAGTTCAGCTGTTGTCAAATTTGGAGAATACGCATTATATAAATTCTTCCTGGTGGAGGCCGCAGGCCCGGGTGGTGATGCAAATTCTGATGAAAACTGGACCATTCTACGTTATCCTGAGGTATTGTTAACCTACGCTGAAGCTATCAACGAAGTCAATGGCCCCACACAGTCTGCCTACGACCAGGTAAACCTTATACGCAAAAGAGCCAACCTGCCAAACCTGGCTGGCTTATCAAAAGAGCAGTTTCGAGAATCAATCTGGAAAGAACGTTACCATGAACTTGCTTTTGAAAACAAAGCATATTTCGACATCCAACGAACCAAGAAGGTGTACAATCTAATAGCTAATAAGTTTGACGATGCTTTCAGCTATAAAAATGAAAGCGGAGCAACATTTGACGAAAAGTACATGTTATGGCCCGTTCCTTCCGCCGAAATTGATGCCAATCCAAAACTTAAACCGCAAAACACCGGCTGGTAATAACTTTTGAAGCCCCCGCGTTGCTTGGGATAAGCCTACCCTTGCTTCGCCAGAACGGGAGTTGTTCTATAATATCGAAGCATTAATAGAAAATTTATGAAAATGAAGCAGTTTTTTTTATTACTCAGCCTTTTGGCGCTGCATGCGCCGGCTCTCCTTGCCCAACCACAACAAATCCATTTAAGTTGGAATAGCATGAATAAGCGCGCGACAGAAAATACCATTGCGATTACGTGGACTAACAAGTATGAGGAGGGGGCAGTGGTAAAGTTTGGTACTGGAAAAGAGATGACACAAAGCGCGAAGGCAGAAGGTTATTTCTCGGATAGTATTAACACAAACATTTTTAAAGTGAACCTGAAAAACCTGAAACCAAACACGATTTACTATTATAAGTGCGGTTCGCATAACGGTGAATGGAGCGAGATGTATTCATTTAAAACCGCACCGGTATATGGCAGCAAGGAAAAATTCGTCGTAGGTGTATGGGGTGATACGCAGGATAATGAATTCAACACCCAATTTGAGAAAACCGCTATTATTGTTAACGAGCTGAAGAAATATCCGATCAGGTTCAGTATTCACATGGGTGACATTGTAGACAATGGTTCTGTTGTGTCTAAATGGAAAGGGCTGTTTAACACAACGCAAGCTGTAAATGCTAATGCCCCCTTCATGCCTGTTACAGGCAATCATGATGTTGATAACGACTCAACACATGCCGGGTATCAAAAACCATTTCCCGTGTTCTATGACTTCTTGAATTTGCCTGGAAATAATATTAATTACTCTTTTAATTATGGAAATACGCATTTTGTTGCTATAAGTTCCGGACATGCAAAAGGGGCGGAAAATAGCGGCAACTTCACGTTCGCGCCGGGCTCCCCGGAATACCACTGGCTAGATGCAGACCTTGCCATGGCAAGGAAAGATCACAAAATCACATGGATTATTGTTTACATGCATCATCCCCTTTATTCATTTGGCTGGAGCCACGTTACCGGTTGGCAGCAAAGGATCACACCATTGGTTGATAAATACAAGGTAGATCTTTGTTTGGCGGGTCACAGGCATGTATACGAAAGGCACAAAGCGATCAGGAACAATGAGGTATTACCCCAACAGGACACACACCTATACTCAAAACCTGCTGGGACGGTATACATAACCAACGGCACGGCCGGGGGCTCTCCGCAAGGTTTGGGTGGAAGCGATATGCCCTCGATGATTTATACCAATAAAGCCAAGATGTATAATTATGCTATCATGTCGATTGAAAACAGAAACATCACCTACGAGGTCTACAACGAAAAGGGGGATCAAATTGATTATTTCAAGTTGATGAAGTAAAAACCTAACCAACTTATTTTAAAAAATATTAATGTAAAATAACTTGACCATTTGGCTAATTGTTTAGGAGGTGAATGCAACATCTTCTGTTTATCCACCCCTATTCTTTTTGCAGCCTCGAACTAAACGCTCCTACCACAGAAGTTAAACTGCCAGGATATGCTTGAGCCAATGTGGTTTTGCCCAAACCTCCAGCGCGTTAATCAAAATAACTTCTATATTATGATGAAAAAGTTCATGAAGCTCTGCCAAGCCAGCTTCTCTGGCAATGATTTCATTGGGATTTATTTTAGGAGGCTCAGTGACAGCACTTTGAGTAGCAGCGCCTTTACTTCCAGCTCCTGGTCAGTATCATCAACGTTCCTGTCACTTACAATCAACCACCCCGGTAAAATAAACAGCCGCTGGCTTTTACTAACGAAATCTAAGTAATATTTTCTACCGATTCAGTTCCTAATCTGTTCAGATACTATCTAACAACCTATCAAGTCTTGATAGGAGCTGAATTACTTCCTTTCTTTCGTTGTTCCAAAAAATGCTGTTTCACTAAAACTGGAATGCGGCTATCCATGTAAGTTGAATTGTATTTTTCATCAAAGAAGAAAAATTGCAATACAAGGCTGCAATCTCCTCGCTAAAAGCAAAAGAGCTGCAACTTTGCCAACAAAAAGGACACAAACTTTAATGTAACATAAATATTTTCAGTATTCTTTAGCTTTACAAACAAAACTTATGCCACCCAACAGGTAATGATATCCATTTTTAAATTTGTACTAAGTCATGAAAGAGCAACTAATTAACGAAAGAAAAAAACTTCTTACTTCAATAGAAAAACTTCTAGAAGCTCCAATGATTTTCTTGGGTTTTGTATGGCTGGTTCTATTGGTGATAGAATTGATATGGGGATTGAATAAACCACTTGAGTATTTAAGCTTAACGATATGGGTAATTTTCATTATTGATTTTGTTATCAAACTAATTTTAGCACCGGTTAAATTTGATTTTGTTAAGAAAAACTGGTTAACAGCTATCTCCCTTATTATTCCTGCTTTAAGGGTCTTTCGTATCTTTAGATTTGTCCGTTTGCTGCGAGGCTTAAGAGGCATCAGGCTTGTCCGACTTGTTTCATCGTTAAACAGAAGCATGAAGAGTCTGGGTGCGACAATGAAACGGAGAGCGTTTGGTTATGTTTTTATGATTACCCTTTTAGTAACCTTTGCAGGTGCAGCCGGTATGTATGCGCTTGAAAACCCTAATGCAGGTTTTAATAGTTACGGTATGGCTTTATGGTGGACAGCCATGCGGGTTATAACAGCAGGCAATGAATTTAATCCTTCCACGCCTGAAGGCAGGGGACTTGCATTCTTAATAGCAGTTTTTGGGTATACCATTTTTGGTTATGTCACTGCCACATTTGCCACATTCTTTATAGGGCGGGATGCTAAGGAACAAGAGGCACCCGCTATAGGCGCAAAAGAGGTAGCGGAATTAAAACAAGAAATAATTGCAGTTAGAAAATCGATTGAAGATTTAATAAGTAGATCTCATTAAACAGGTTTCTTATCTCTTTTGTTGCAATATAAGTCTTGCACTAATATCTTTATAATTGTCGCTCAATTACCTCTTTTAGAAATCTCTTTAGTGACTTAGTTAGGCAGAATGATTTTCTATATACTTGCTCTTATTGGCTTCTAATAGTGTCCTTTGCTTTCTCTGTTAATTTACCTGCATTGTTTTTTAATTCTCTTTCCAGAAAATAATTTAACGCAGTACGTAGTACAGCTATTGAAGCTAGTTTTCCAATGTCATCCCATGTAGGTGCAATTGCAGTAGCCAAAATATCGGCAGCTAATAACAGCTCCAGTGAAACAGTAAGGGCACTTCCAAAATGTATTCTTATCGTTTGGTTTGTAATGCCATCATTAGGGTTAAAAATATGCCTTACAAATTTGTACAGAAATTTCAGCAACGCAATTCCAATAACTATTGCTGCGATAACCTCTACAGTGCTGCTTAAATACTTTGTGATTACTTCTGCTAATTCTTTCATTGTCATCTATTCATATAATCCCTTTTCTACAATAATTATTCCATCATTCTAATCGTATGGTTTAATCTTTGTGCCAATTTTGGTTATAATCATATTGTCATTAGTTAGGGCAAATTGTCGCACCTATAAAGCTTGTACAGAAGCCTGTTTAGTATGTGCAGGTTTATCTGTTTATCCTTCTTAGTAGTGATCAGCATTACGCCGTTCGCGAATCTTGATCCATACACCGCGACAGCACTGGCGTCCCTAAGGATATCCACTGATTCAACATCGCCAATATTATAGACAACCCCGGCGATAGCAGCAGCCAGGTTGCAAACAGCAGTGTTTTGAACCAGGGGATTGTAATGGATGTAAAATATAATTACATATAGCAGCTGTTTAGTCTTCGTTAATTTGTTTCAGGATGCTCGGTGATTATTCTATACCCAACTTTTAATTTTTAGTAACTTATATATTCTTTAAAAATTAAATATTTACATTGAGATGGTATTGACCAATTGAAAAAACATTATTAGTCATTTTATCATTAATCACTTATAAAAGCAGTTGCTTCTGGTAGATACCAAAAGGATAGCTGGTACTACTTCTTTGTAAAACTTACCGGTTTGATATGAGGAATGCCAAATTTTAGAATAAGCCACGCCGTTATATAGGTAAAACTTGAAATTAAAAATATAAGGAAATAGCTACCTGTTTTTTCAAGTATAAATCCCACAGCCATGGCAAACAGAATGCCACCAACCACAGCAGACAAGGTAGTAAGTCCTGTAACGGATCCAACTGCATTTCGAGGAAATATATCAGATATGAGTGCGTAAATATTCGCCATCCATCCATTGTGTGCCGCTGCAGCAAGACTGATCAGGCCAACTGCAACATAAAAATTGCTGGTTCTTGCGGCGAAAAGTATTGGTATCACACACACCGCACACAGCAACATGGTGATTTTCCTGGCGTGGTTAATACTTTTATTCTTCCTGATAAAATGTGAAGAAAGCCAACCGCCGGCGATACTTCCAATGTCCGCGCACACGTATATGATAATCATTGGCAAGCCAATATCTACCAGCGTAATACCGTGTTTTTGATTTAAAAATTTTGGTAGCCAGAAAAGCAGGAACCACCATGTAGGATCGGATATAAAACGTACAATACATAAAATGATCGTTTCTTTTTTCAGGAGTACGTCTTTCCACGGAATGGCATTCAATGGTTCCTTTTTGTTTGCAGCCTGGATGTATTGTAGCTCTTCACCAGACAAGCGTGGGTGATGTTCGGGTTTGGTATAGGTTGTCAGCCAGAAAATGACCCAGATAAACCCAAGCATGCCGACGCAGATGAAAGCCCATTGCCAGCCAAACTGCAAGGCAATCCAGGGGACTATCAAAGATGCTGCGATTACGCCGATATTTGAGCCTGCATTAAAAATGCCTGCCACGAGTGCACGTTCCTGGGCCGGGAACCATTCTGAGACCGTTTTCAAAGCTGCCGGAAAATTTGCCGACTCTCCTACCCCTAAGGCAAAACGTGCTGCGGCAAAGCCCCTGATGCTGCCGGCAAACGCATGCGCCATCCCCGCCAGGCTCCAGAATAATACGGCAACTGCATAAAGTATTCTTGAACCCTTATAGTCAAGCAACTTTCCCATGAGCACTACACCTAAACCATAAGCTACCTGGAAGGAGGCTACTATATATCCATAGTCTATTTCACTCCAGCCAATTTCTTTTTGCAGGACAGGAGCAAGAATACTCATCACATGCCGATCCATATAATTCAGCGTAGTTGCAAAAAATAAAAGTGCGCATATCCGCCACCGGTACCCGGGTGTTTTTCCCCTTTGTCCGTTAAGAGCAACCTGCGTAGGTATTTGCATGTTGCTATCCGCCCTTGCAGTAAGATTGTTTTTTTTCATGCTTTAATACTTCTATGGGTGGGGTTTCATTTTCTGGCAATCAACTTTCCCTTCAGGTTTTTCCAGGCACTGATAGATTTTTTTAAATGCACGGCCTTGTCCGTTTTAAGATCAAAGCACTGCAATCCCACCGGACCCCTAAATCCTCGTTCAGTGAAAGCATTGAGGTACTGGGTGGTGTTATAATTTCCCTCACCCAACGGCTGGATAAAATACTGCCACAGTTTGCCGCTTTTCATTATCTCTTCTGTAGGTTTGTCGGCGCCGTTAAAACTTATTGCAAAAACATAGGGCATGGCCCGCTCCACCAATGGAAGGAATGCTGTGCTGGCGTTTGTGCCTTCGTCTGCAAGATAATGACAGAGGTTAAAGGTGATACCTACATTACGGCGGTTAACCTTTTGGGCTACCCTCAACGCGTCCTCAACATCGTTCACCCAGAAGTTGATATGCGGATAGATCATCACCTTTATTCCGTAGTCACTCGCCATATCGGCGATTTCACGCAGTATACGAACGGCTATACTGTCATTCTCTTCAGATGATGGCTTATACTTCTTACTGGTGATATAAAACCATGGCATCGTTCCACGACCTTTCAACATGCTGAAAACTTCTTTCAACTCCTTATCATAGGGCTGCCGCTCGTTATCAAGATCAATGTTCAGGTACATTGTATAAACTTTCAGTCCATACTTGTCCAGCACAACCAGTGTTTCTGCCAGGCTGTCCACACCTTTTTTTTCCATACCGTCAAAACCCATTGTTTTTAAAAGTTGCGCCTGCTTTTCTGGCGTGTTATACTGGCTATCTTTCACGCCGTTATTGAAAACAAAAAAGGGTAGATGTGTTTGCTGGGCATAGAGGGTTACACTGAAGCAGGAACACATCACGGTAAAAACAATGATCAAACATTTCATAAGGCAGCTGATTTAACGAAGTGTAATCGGTTGGGTATTTTGTTCATTATGTGAAAAGGTTTTGATGAATTCGTGAGTAATTGGATACCTATAATTGTTGCCACGGGAAGATACCACAAATTGTAATATTTTTTTTGAACCAGCCAAATGTTAGTTAATCTATTTTATTTTAATATTCTTGAAGGCCACACTATGGCCGTGGTCCTGTAGGAGGATATGTCCTTCAGGAATTTTGTCGAAGCCCGTATAACACTGATCGCAAAAGCGTTAGTGGCCCTTGCGTTCTCTCATGTTTTAACGGCAGCAAATATTAATGTTTCTCCGGACAAGATTACACTGAGGTTTTTTGAAAGAAAGATCATAGCTGCTAAACCAAGTTCCTGGCTGAATACCGGAATTATGCAGGAGTCACACATGGTCAGGGGTAACTGTTGGGCTGTCACCTTCGAGGTCGAAGCATTGGTATAAATGTTGTAGCCGTATGTTGTCAGAAGCGTTTACCTAGAGAACTATTTTCTTTGCTTTGAAAAAGGGAATCGCCGAGCTCAGCAATATAACGGTAGAAATAATAATAACGATACCTCCCCCTTTTATTGTTATCCAGCTAAGAACATATAAGAGCAATGAAATGAAAAACAATGCAAATGAAATAACATTCAATCCAAACTTGTTTTGTTTTCTAATTTCAAAAGCCTCTGCTGCTGAAGCCTCCATCTTCTCTTCTTTACGTTGCTTTTTCAGGTTTATAAAAGAGATGTACTCGCTACTTGTTTGCCCTTTATACCTGGCGTATACCTCATAAATAATCAACATAACAGATGGCAATAGAACACCCAATAACATTTCTTCTGCACGGCTTAACTTCAAACCTGCGACAAGCGGCAAAATTATTTTGAAAAGAAGGTTTACAACCAGGCTAACAAAAGTTATACAAACCGTTGCTTTGCCTGTAAGTCTTTTTGAAAAAAGCGCCCATATTGGTGGTGCCAGCAACGGTCCGCCTGTAATTGCCCCGATGCTCAACGTTAGTTCCACAATACCTCCGATATAAGGCACAAATAAAGCGATTACAATCATTCCCAATCCTATGATCCAGGAAGAGATACGCGCTACCCTCATCAATTGCTTGTCAGAGGCGTTGGGATTAATCGTTCCCTTGTAAATGTCGTTTGTAAATACAGCAGATACTACATTGAGTGCAGTGTTGGCGGATGCCGATGTGGAGAAATACATACCGGTGAGCATTAGTCCCATTAACCCCGCCGGGAGCACCTGCTTACAGACCATCAGGTAAGCATCTTCAGTGTCGAGGCCTTGCAAAGACGGATTGATACTATGATAGATCATGGGAGGAAGCATCCATAATACCGGGCTTATAACATACAAGCCTGCAAAAAGAAAGGCGACCTTTGATGCAGATTTTGGAGTATCAACACTGGTATAACGCTGCACAAATGTCCAGTTACCTCCAATATAAAAAATATGATACAAGGCAAATGCGAATATAAAACCCCAGCTAAACTCTTCGCTAACCATATTGGAAAAACTTTCCGGAACATTATGCAGAACGGTATCAATACCGCCGGCCGCTGACAGCGCTAGCGGGATTATTATTAAGACAGCGGCTGTTAGAATCACAAACTGCAATATATCTGTTACCATTACGGCCCACAAACCACCGACGGCGGTATAGGCGATCATGCATATTCCCAATACAACCGTTGAAGGTATTAACGGAAAGTCCAATGAAGAACTGACCAGCCTAGATACCGAATAAAGTACCGAGCCTTTTATGAAAAGCGAAACAAACATGAAAATGTATATAAAGCTTTTCTGAACCCTTTCTCCCAGCCTTTCTTTGATAAACTCTGCGGCAGTAAGATTGCCGGTTGCCTTCCATTTCGGCGCTATGTATAAACCAGTTATAAGGGCTCCAATACACATTGTCCATTGAATAGTAACAGAGACCCATCCATATTTATAAGCTATCGATCCCCAGGCCACGAAAGTGCCAGCAGAAAAAAAACTCATGAAAAGGGATAGTCCGCCAATGAACCACGGAACTGCTTCTCCGCCCGCAAAAAAAGATTTCAGGTTCCTGCCGGTCCGTGAAAATTGGAACCCTACTAACATGATAAAAACAGAGAAAATAACAATTACATATGTGTCGATTGTTGAGTTCATTCAAAGCAATTTAGTTCTAAAGTAACCCTGCATATTTTTTTAATCTTATTCCTTACCTATTACCTATTCGGCATAGCATTTTATTTCAAACAAGGCAGCAGGAACATCAGTTCCGACTGGCTCCATGCGAAGCATTAATTTATTTACCGTTATCGGTTCTTTGAAGTTTATTACGTTCCGTGTCTGGTAATTTCCTTTTTTAGTAAATAATATTTCTCCTTGTTCATTTAACAGTTCGTAATTCCTTATACAAAAAGGCATAACGTTTTCAGGGTGTGTCATCAAAACAGACTCCATGGGATGGTCAAAATCAGTATCAAAACTTAGTTCAATACGCCCGATGGTAATGGCATTATCCCAAGCCAGTTCGATGGCTGGTTTAACATCATCAAGGTTTGCAACCCAGGCATTAGGTAAGTTAGCAGGTCGTGCAATTCCGTTCCTGATATTCTCAACTTCAAAAACACGCAAAGGCTGTACAAATTTTAATGCGATATTCTCACCGGCCGGTCGCCGCTTTGGACACCAGAACTCAAATCTGTCGACACCGATATCTTCCGTCGGCTCCTGGATTCCATAATTTGATACGGCAACATTAATACTATTGAAAAGCGACAATATCCCGGTGATCCTTGTTTTGGATCTGGCAATTTTAACCGATTCATTTTTCTTCAGAAATAAATATGCATAGCCTTCTTCTTCAAATGAGGTGTCGAATACACAGGATAAACAATTTCTTCCCTCATGTAAAGCAAATACTTTTTGCTCTATTGTTTTTTCAGGAGTGTAATTATGTTTTTTATGACTGATCCGTAATTCAACATCAAGGGTTGTTGGCTGATCGGCATAGGCATGTAATATAACTTCCGGAAAAATGCCCGCTTTGATGGGTATCATTTGAATCAATGATTCGTCCAATACCTGCAGCCCGCCATTTTCAGGAAGTTCTGATAATTCCAGGGTACTGCTTGCCGTGAGAGTAGCTTGTTGAACCAGGTCATTTGAACGATCGCTGATTATACCAGGAATGTAATGTCCATTAGCTGACAAATTATGCTGAAGTTGCTTTATAAAACCTTTTGTAAATATTTCCTTTGGTGTAATTCTTTCCCGCGTGCACAGCACGGCCGCTTCGGCTACAGCCTGGCCTGTATAAGCGCTTGTGCCCATTACCCTGGTGGAACCAAAAGCTACATGTGTTGCGCTAATGAGGCGACCAGCAAAAAACAAATTAGTCATATTTCTGGCATACAAACACCTGTAAGGAATATGGTATATTCCTTTACTATGCCATTGGTTACAACCAGGTTTTTCACTAAATACACCATCAGCAGGATGTAGGTCGATGCTCCAGCCGCCAAAAGCCACGGCATCTTCGAATGTTTTCTGTTCCACAATATCCTGTTGCTTCAATATATAATCACCTTCGAACCTGCGGCTTTCCCGTTTACCAGGAATCATCCCTACCCATTCGAGCGTAAGTGTTTCCGATCCGGGAAACTGCCCCGAGTTTTTTATATGGTTCCATACACCATATACTACTTTCCATAATTCCCATTTTATTTCTTCCGTTTGATGTACGGTATCGAGTCTGCCGCCATATTCAAGCCACCACAAACGGCAACCATATTCTTTAGCATTAAAGCTCCTGAACCGTGGAATTTTATTTATATCACTTAACGCGAAGGCTGGCGGAATAAATGTAACAGGTTTGCCTGTATCTTTTGAATAGAAATAAAGAGAATGACCAAGCAATTCTCCATATTCTTTGGAGGGAGCAAATTTCTCCCCAAACTCTTCCGCACTTTCAGCGCCCATCCTAAAAGCCGCGCCAGCTAAGAAACCTACAATCCCGTCGCCGGAAGCATCGCAAAATAGTGGTGCAATTAATTCATATTCATTTTGGCTTTGACTGCAATAGGCCCTTACTGACTTTATAGTCTCGTTGTTTTTTTTTTCGACCTGGTACACAGCAGTGTTTAATAATAAAGTTATGTTGGGTTCACTAACCACTTTGTCGAGCAAAAGAACATCAAATATAATAGGGTTCCCTTCCGGGTTCCTGAACATATTTTCAACAAGTATCTCATCCACTACCCCCCCTTCCCGGGCCCACCGGTTATTGTTCCCCATATGTGATGTTGCACCCAATATCCATAATCTAACTTCGCTGGAAGAATTTCCTCCCAACACAGGCCTGTCTTGAACTAATATTACAGTTATGCCTGATCGCGCTGCTGTAATAGCACTGCAAATACCTGTAAGGCCTCCTCCGACAATAACAAGATCACTTTTCAAGGTTGTTACCGGAACGGACCTTTGACCCGTTTTCTCTGACTTGATCATGATACTGATTTGATAAGTTTAATTGATCCAAAAGAAATTCGCATGAATGCAAGGTGCAGCCTAAATCTACACCGGCTGATAGCTTACTAACCCGATCTGCCAGGGTATTAATACCATTAATATTATTGTAAAACAGGCAAATACCTTAAAAACTTTCCGTCTTAAAAATCTTACTGCAAAAACGCTTCTGTAAACCTTGACTGGCCATATTCGTTTTTACTTGCAATTCTAAATTCGTACAGGTCGTTTTGATTAAGTCCGGAAATGCGGCAATGCCTTAATTGCGCAGCATTTAATTGGAGGGTTATCCATTCACCAGCATTTTTTATTCTATATTGAATGGCATAGCCGATTGCTTTTCTAACAGGCTCAAAAACTATTATTGCATCCTTGTCGTCACGTATTACGCCCTGTATAATGGGCACTGGAGGCAGCTGCAATCCATCTGGTGTTACACTATATTCCTCAGACCAATCAGTATGGTAATTATTATCTATTGTTCTGCTGATCCTGAAAAAATATCGCTGCCCGTTGACTAATCCGGGTACAAAAAGAACGCCTTTTGTAGGAGATTGTATGGTTGAGGCATTGGCGTAACCACCGCGTGTAGTGGTGTACTGAACCTTGAATAAATAATCGTTATTTGCCGTGGCATAACCAACAAAAAATCCTTTATCCGCTGGTTCTACATAGTAAATCACGGGTGGAGCAAGACCAGTTTCCAATGTAACCTTTTTTATTTCTGACGGCTGCCCTTCACCCTTTGCGTTAATCCCAACAACTGCCACCTGGTAAACTGCACCAAAAGACAAATTTGGTATATCGATAAAAGAATTTAGTGTAGGAGCTGTTTCGTTAGATAAACTTTCAACACCGAATTTCACTTTATAATGCACTTGTGGCTGGTCTCTTTTAAATACAACTCTTATGGAACCACTAGCGCCCAGATCATTGGCAGAAGTTCTGCCACCATAAGTAAATTTAATGAGCGGTGGCGTAGGAGGCTGAAAAAAAACAGTTGTGTCGTACACTGAATAATTAAGGGAAGAAACTATTTCAACTTTTAAATTAGAGAGCTTCAAATCTTTATCCCAATTAATTGTTTTACTAAAAGCGAGCCCTCCGGGTAGAATTTCCGGGAGTTTTATAAGTCCGCTCTGCCTGATTTTATTTTTACCATCATAACCTGCCCAAACCAACACATAATCCTTTAGGGGATAGGCCGGGATATCTAAGAATTTTCGGGGTATAATGGTTAGCTGGGCGGAAGAATTGTCATTGCCATTCATTTCAATCTTTACATCGCGAACCGGCGCATACTCCCGGCGGAAAGAGTACCAGGCTTCTTTTTTTTGACGAAACACATCAACAATTCCCCAGGGCCGGTTCTCCGAAAATTCTTTGGTACCCGAAAATCTACTACGATAGTCGTTGAAGGTCCATAGCGAACCGCCGATTAAATATGGCTTCCATCTTATGGAATCCATCATGCCCCTGGCATCTACATCTGCATCAAGGTCCTCGTTTAGTTGTCCATATCCAAACTCGGAGTAAAACAACAGTTTTCCCGGATGCAGGTTATGAATTTTGTCCGCGGTCCTTCCGATACCCGTTCCATAACTATTAACTAATCCAAGGTCAGAATATTGAATCGCATCCTTTGGCCTGTTAGCAGTGTGGCTTATCATTACCGCCAACCTTGAGGTGTCAGTCTTTTTTACAAAATCAATAGCATCTTCAACATATTCCATTACGCCGGGCGACACACCAATTTCATTGCCCACACTCCAGCCAATGATGCAAGGATGGTTATAATTATTGTTTATCAAACGCTGCAGCCATTGATTAGGCAGGGGATTATTTATATCAACCAGCTGGTCCAGACCCCAAAGCGGGATTTCAGAAAAAACAATTATTCCCTTTTCATCCAGATAGTCGAACATCTCTTCATGAATGGGGACGTGCGTAAGACGGGTCACATTAGCACCTAATGATTTCATAAGGTCCACGTCTTCTTTTACCCGCCATAAAGGTAAGGTACTGCCTGTTGTTCTATCGTCCGGAACGAGGTTAAAGCCGACCGGCCTGATAGGCACACCATTCACCTTAAAGGAATAATTTTTGTTGTCTATTTCAATTTTCCGTAATCCAAAGCGGTTGATTACATATTTTTCTCCATCATTATTTATCGACACTTTGGACTGATATAAAAACGGATCATCACTACTCCATAGATGCACCTCATCCTTGCTTAAATTAGTTTCAACTATAACTCCAGTGGAAGAATCGGATGGAAGCAATGCAGTAAAAGGCATCACTTTTTTAAAGCCATTAACAGCCGATAGCGTTACTTCGCCTTTGATGCGCGCTGCAGATGTTCCACTGTTTTTACACATTATTTTTACAGCAACTTTTGCGGTATGGTTCTGCAGATTGACGATTGGAGTGATGTATTGGTTTACTATATATATTTTTTCAGAAGCTACTAAGGTCACGGGCCTTCGGATGCCCCCCCAATTCCATAACGCTCCTACACGGAAGGAATTGTCTGCTTCAACCACAATGATATTTCTTCCTGGGTAATTTAAAAAGGATGAAATATTCATTTCAAAAGGAAGATAACCGATATTATTAGTTCCTGCCAATTTCCCATTTACCCAAATTTTGCTGTGCCAGTTAACCCCCTGAAACAACAGGCGCACAACTTTATTTTTCCATGCAGCACCAATGGTAAAATCCTTTCTATACCATGCTTTGCCAACATAATGAGCATATTCATTCCTGAGATCCCAATTGCCCGGTACTTTTAAACTATCCCATTCCAACACAGAATGAGTGGCAGAAAACCATTTTAACTCCTCCCCTTTTGCGGTCGGATCTGTTTTGAATTTCCATTCTCCATTTAATGAAAGTTCATCCTTCACTTTGGCTTGAGAGAAAGAAATAATGTGAAAGAAAGATAAAAAAATAATGAAGGTGAATTTCATAAGTAGTTTTTGAATAATCGTCGTTACCGATGCCTTGACATCGTTTGTAAGCACCAGCGTATTCATCATTATCAAATATTTCCGCAGAGTTAATTGAATAATAAATTTTTAAAGCCGTATACTACTCCAAAATAAGTACTTTTAATCCATAGGGATTTAATGTCAGGGAAGTTTCATTTTCCATATTAGCTGTAGAGATGACATTGCCGCGTTGATCCTTTATTGTAATTTTTTTAAACGTCTTACTCTTGTTCCCCCAGGTCAGTTTTGCTTCTGCAGCCTGCCAATAATTATTTAATAGAACGATGTATGTTTTACTTTCATTTATAGAATTTGCCACGATATAGTCAACTTGCGGCAGGTTACAACTCACTACATCTTCGGTACTTTTCAACTGAGCCAACTCGCCGAAGATTTTTCCTGCTTCAAAACCGTATGTTTGATGTGGCCCC
>JBBPYM010000459.1:0-11133 GCA_038199905.1 Chitinophagales bacterium
ACCTTATAGGTTAGGCTAAGCACACCTGATCGCCGCTAACCTATAAGGCTTAAAGCGTTTGGTAACATGAATTAGTTATTAACCTTATAGGTTTAAAACAGGTTGTATACCAAACTCAGTTTACGCCAATTAAATTTACCGTATTCAGCATATCAGTGGAAAATCTGAACCTTGCTCGCAGTTGAAGTGAGCCAAAAACCAGCCCAGACCTGCATTCCAAGACCCCGTTTAAAACCGATAAGGTTGACCGTGTTGTACATCACCCAACGCTTTAAACCTTATAGGTAAGGCTAGGTTATGATAGGTTAGGTGAACCGGTCGCCGCTAACACTCTCCGCTACCTGATAATCTCCCTGGCCGAAAACGGCTCCGGAGTTAGCTCCGGCCGAAAGGGATCATAATAATACAAGGCACTCTGTTTGTATAATTCCAAATGAAGCTTAACACGCTCATTAAAATCAGCCAGGTTTTTACGCGTGTCGGAGGTCCAGCCAAGTTCTGCGAGTGCGGTGATCCTGGGGAAAAGCATGTAATCCAGTTTTGATTTGGTGGAGATAACTTCGGTCCAAAGCGCACCCTGAACCCCCAGAATTTGATTTTGCTGATCTTTACCGACAGCTAAAGCGCTTGTATTAAAATTGTACATTGTATCCAGCGTAGCATAACGTCCGCCCCACCTGCGGCCGATAGCCTGGGAGTCATGCTGAACAAAATCAAAGTAAAATGGCAAACGCGGACACAAAACCACAGCATAACCCTTGTCAAGCGCTTTTTTCAACTGCGCGGGTTTGTCGTGTCGCCACCAGAAGATAACGGTTTTGTCCTTTGGCAGGTTACCATCCACAGCCTCATCCCATAACAAAACATTGTTGTTTAATTTAAACAATGAATCCGCCATGCGTTGGGTGAAGTAATGCTCCACGCTTACCAGATCCGGCAGCTTGTTTTTTTGCATCAGTTGTTTTATACCGGCATTGGTTTTCCACTGTTCGTTGCCGAAGTGTACCTCATCACCACCAAGATGTATCATCTGTGAAGGAAAAAGCGCATCGGTTTCCTTAAGTATCTTAGTTAAGTATGTGTAGGTAGTGTCGAGGCCTGGATTGAAAGTAAATTCAGGATTTTTCTCAGAACCGCCACCGCTGAATGCCGGGTAGGCCTTGTTGGCGGCAGTAGCATGACCGGGCATGTCTATTTCAGGTATCACATCTATGAATCGTTCACTTGCATAAGCGATAATTTCTTTGATATCTTCCTGGCTGTAATACTGGGAAGCTGAAAATTTATCAGAGAAACTGCCGATACCTCCTATCAGCGTTAACAAAGGAAAAGATTGTATTTCGATTCTCCAGCCAGTCTGGTCCGTCAGGTGCCAGTGAAATTTATTCAGCTTATAGAATGCCATCCAGTCGAGCATTTCTTTAACTGTTTGTTTGCCAAAAAAATGACGTGATTCGTCCAGCAACAAACCTCTCCAGGCATAACGAGGCGCATCTTTTATTTTCCAGCAATTAATACTAATAGCATCATTTTTAAGCGTGCCAATCTGCGCCAATTGAATGAGCGAAATTATTCCATAAAATAGACCATGTTCTGAAACCGCCGTAATATTTATACCCGAAGGCTTTATATCCAGCAGATAGCCTTCATCCGTTGCGAGCTTAGTTGTGTTATCAATGTTGAGGGTAATAGCTGGTGCACCCGCGCGCTGCAGCACTGCAAGCGTTAATCCATTGTTTTTCAATAATTGTTGCTGCAGGAAATTTGCCAATTTTTCTGCTGCCGGCTGTTTACTAATTATCGGCGTATTATTGCTTAAAAAAAAATTGCCCGGTATAACTGCTGCCTCGTTAGGAAGCGGAATCAAGGGACATTGCTGTGCTAACAGGGAAAAGCCTGAAAACATCAATAAGACAAAAAGAATGTTTTTCAATGAGTTTATATTTGGAAAGTGAATTAAATCAGTAGGATAAAGATAAGAGTATCTATGGGGAATAAGCAGCGCAACCGATTGATGAAAATTATCCGAAGGCACTTTTGTTTCTAAATTCAAAGTTTTCAATTTTATCAGTAGATTCACATTTCGAGTATAAGTAAGTAATTTTTGTTTTCTCATTTAGCCAACGAGTAACAGTTGGAAAGATATCATAAACAAATTTATTGTCATTTGATACAATAATTACTTCATCATATATTTTATCTGTTAGTTGAGTTATTCTATTTAATGTTTGAAATGAATCAATTAGCACATTTGGATTTACCCAGTTATTTTTTACGTTAGCTATCTCATTAAGTAAAAAATCATTTACCGAATTTTTTCCATTGATTTTAGTAATTCTATAATGTCAGGTGTCATTTTGTCAAAATCGGTTGCTTTAATATTACCAGTATTAATCCTTACAATATGTATGTCGTTTTGTATATTTAATTGCAGGTCTAAATTACCATCTAAAATAGTGTTCACTAGAGTACGCCCGTAATCAAAAAATGATTTTATCTCATTATTATTCTCTTCATAATCGCTTTCAAGACTAAAGGCGAGAATCTTATTATAGAATCTGTCTCGCCTACTTGAAAATACAAAAGTTCCAAGATTACTTAACATTCCGCCATCAACGTATGTTAATTCTATCGGTTGAAAAAAAATGGAATATTACAAGAGTATTGAACGGCTTCAGCAACATCCTTATTAGGACTATTCTCCTTACTGAATATTTCAACTCGTTTGGTTTTTAAATCAGAAACGATTACATGTGCTTCAATTGCTAAGTCTTTAAATTTAACTGGTTGAGTTTTATTTAAAATCTCTCGTAAGTTTTTGTCAACCCAATCCTTAATCTTAACCGAATTATTGATTCCCAAACAAGAATAAATTGGGTAATATTTCTTTACAGATTAAAAGAGAAAACACTAGCTGCTTTAAAAACTACATTATTGACTTTTACATTTTGAATCGGTTTGGGAGGAGAAAGTAAATCATTGAAATTCAGCTCATTTATATAGCTTTCAATTTGCTCTGTCGTAGCTCCGGCAGCAATAAAAACTGCAAGGATTGAACCAGCGGAAGTGCCGACAACTTCAGAAGAATTAACTCCATTTTCCACTGCGGCTTTGTATCCACCAACATAAGCGGATGCTCTACATCCTCCACCTTGAAATACACCAAGACAATTTTGAAAGTATAATGTTTTTTTCATTCTGATTTTTTGTCGCTATCTACAATATCGCCCACCGGAATCACTTAATAGTGGTGCGGGTTAATTAATAGCCCGGATCAGCTTTGAATATTCACGGGGAGTGATTCCTTTTATCTCTTTAAAAAACTTATTAAAGTTTGAGAGACTGTTAAAGCCGCACTGGTAGGCCAAGCCGGCTATTGGCTTTTCGCCATCGGCCAACACCCTGCATATATGGCCGATCCGCACTTCGTTTACAAAACTTGTAAATGTCTTTTGCGTGCGGGTTTTAAAATAACGGCAAAATGCCTGTTTATTCATGTTTACAAGACTCGCCACCCGGTCTAAATGTATTTCTTCCGAAAAATGACTAAAGACATATTTAAATACTTTATCAATCCTGTCGTTATCCATTGCCCGGTAGTTGTTGAAATACCCTTCACTAGCCAGCAGCTCAAAGTCTTTGGTATTGCTGATCACTTCAAGAATTTTAATAAAGGTTGCGAAACGGGAAATGTCCTCGTCCCTTGATATATCAAGGAGTAACCGTTTTAATTGGTTTTTTGCAATACTTGAAAATTTCATTCCCCGGCTTGCCTTTTTTAACACAGATTCCAGCTTAATGGTAGATATAAATTGTGCAAGAACATTTATTATTTTTTCAGGATGAAAAAACAGGGCGATCGACCGTGCATGTACTTCGTTTTTATCCTTTTCAAAATAGTGTTTGTCATTATGCCAGACATGTGGTATATCTGATCCTAATAAGATGATCTCTTCGCTTTCGAATGCCTCTACACTGTCACCAACGATTCGTCTGCCTTCGCTTTCCATTACATACACCATCTGGCATTCCCTGTGAAAATGAAATTCGGTTGAAAAAAATGGCAATTCGGTCACTCTTATTCCAAACAGATCTGTCTCCAGGACTTCCGGTATTTTAGCAGCAACGGCTTTCATAGTTTTTAAGAAGTATTTCATTAAATTAAGTAAAAAAACAATATTCTATTACATTGATTTAAAATAGTGAAGCTGGCTCAAGCTGGCTGCGCAATCCCGGTATTCCTTCTGCCCGTAAAGACCACAAACCTGCATTACGATCGTTCCTTCTTTGCTAATATACAGTCAGTTTTTGTCAATCAAACTTCAGTGAAAAGTGGTGTATAACCCTAGCTTTATAGCAAACTTTCTCACCAAAACTATTTGCAACATGAAAAATCCTTTCACGAACGGGGTTATCAAACACTGGCTCGCCTGTAGCCTGGTTATTGCGTTCATGACCTTGAATGCGCAGGAGACAAAAGCCCAGAATATTATTAATGGGCGGGTCAACAACTCCTCGGGCGAGCCATTGGTTTCCGCCACCATAAACAATAAAAGATCCAAAAAAGCAACCGCCACCAATTCAACGGGCGAATTTTCCATAGCTGCCAATATGGGCGATGTGCTGGAAATATCATTTGCCGGTATGCGGACCCAGGAGGTTGCGGTTAACGGCCCTGGCGCTATCACCGTAACCCTTAATGCCAGCGATGCAATAGAGGATGAAGTGATAGTGGTTGGTTATGGTACACAGAAAAAAATAAACCTATCCGGTTCGGTGGCTACCGTTTCGGGTAAAACAATTGCCCAGCGACCAACGCCTAATATTCAAAACCTGCTGCAAGGGCGCGTTGCCGGCCTTGACGTGGTGCAGTCTACCGGTGAACCGGGCAGGGACAATGGCGCGTTACGGATCCGTGGACTAGGTTCCTACGGAGCTTCTTCAAGTCCACTGATCCTGGTAGATGGTGTGATAGGGTCTATAAATAACCTTTCACCACAGGATATAGAAAGTGTGACAGTTTTGAAAGACGCGGCATCCGCATCAATATATGGCGCAAGAGCCGCCAACGGAGTGATACTCATCACCACAAAAAAAGGAAAGGCCGGCAAAAATGTAATCGACTATAATGGCAGCTGGAGTACCAGCGAAGCAACGGCTTACCCCGACCTTATTACCAACTCGGTTACCTATATGGAAATGTATAACCAGGCCAACGCAAGAAGCGGCAGGGCGCTGCAATATACCCAGGCACAAATTGATCTTTATAAAAATAATCCTAACAGTGAGCAGTATCCCAATTTCAACTGGCTTGATTATGTATTGGGCAAAGGCCCCATCCAGAACCATCATTTAGGTTTCTCGGGCGGTAGTGATAAAACGACCTATAATCTTTCCATGAACTACCTCGATCAAAACAGTATTACAAAAGGCTACCTCTACAAACGTTACAACGCCCTGCTTGACCTTGCAACCCAGGTACACAAAAGAGTAAAGGTTAGTACTAATATCAACTTCTCTTTCCAGGACGCGAAAGCGCCATGGCTTGTTAATGACGACCTGCTACTGCTTGCCTACGCATCGGCTCCTACTTTCAAACCATTTTTGCCCGATGGCAGCGGACGGGCCACCAACAGGGATTTTGCTGGCAATACATCAGGCAACCGCAGCGTAGAAGAGGTTTACAACACGGGCGGACAGTTTACCAAAACCTATAACGTGAATGCACAGGCTTTTGCTGAAGTAGACGTAATACAAGGATTAAAATGGCTCTCTAAAGCAGCAGTAACTTTTTATAACCAGGATTTTAAGAACCGCCAGTTTGCATCTCCTTCTTACGCATACCAACCCAATGCCGGTGGGGTATATACACAGGTTGCCAATGGTAACCCAACTTATCTTGGGCTTCGCCAAACATCTACCCGTAATATCACCAAAACATTTTACAGCACACTAACTTACTCCAAAACCTTTGCCGTGGATCACACCCTGAATGCACTGGCAGGCTACGAACAACAGAACAACGTAAGCACCAACCTTGACGGTGCCCGGTATGATTTTCCCAACAATACAATCATGGAATTAAACGGCAGTACGGGTCTAAATCAAACAACAGGCGGCGGCTCCAGCGACTGGGCACTCCAATCGGTATTTGGCCGCATCAACTACCAGTATAAAGAAAAATACTTCCTGGAAGGAAATATCCGCCGTGACGGCACTTCCCGCGTGGATCCAAAATACCGTTGGGGAACTTTTTCCGGCGGATCTGTTGCATGGAAAATATCAGGAGAAAATTTCCTCAAAGAAAATGTTTCCTGGGTCAGCGATTTAAAACTGAGGGCCTCTTACGGAACATTGGGTAACCAGGAGATCGGCAACTATCCCTACCAGGAGATACTCTCCCTTACCTCCTATCCTTACACCGGTTTAAACTCGGGCGCATTGCTCACAAGGCTGGTTGAAAAAAATCTCCGTTGGGAAAAAACAGCCGTTACCAACTTCGGACTCGACCTGGAACTTTTTAAAGGTTTATTTGGTGCTACGGTTGATTTGTACAAGAAAAATACCACCGACATTCTCGCGCAGCGTGCCGACCTCCCCTCAAGCGTAGGACTTACAGCTCCCACGGTTAACGCGGGCGCAATGGTGAACACAGGTATTGAGGTCGAATTAAGGCATCAGCATTCAATCGGTGAATTCACCTATGGAGCGAGCGTTCTCTTCCATAAATACAAAAACGAAGTAACCAAGGTACTGGCGCCCACGCTGGGTACTTTTGAGGTGGGACAGCCTTACAACAATTACTTTTTGTATGTATGGGACGGCATCTTTCAGAGTCAGGAAGAGATTGACAAGTCACCAAAACAGCCATCATCCGGTGTGCTTAAACCTGGTGACCTTAAAATAAAAGACATCAGCGGCAACGGTACGGTTGGTCCTGAAGACAGGGTTCGCTACAGCAGATTCCCGGATTATAATTATTCTTTTAACCTGAATGCAGGCTGGAAAGGGTTTAGTGTTACAGCCTTTTTCCAGGGTGTATATGGACAAGACGTACAGGTGGGAGATTGGGGGTACGATCCGTTCTTCCAGGGCTCGGCACCGCCCACAAAGTTCCTGAACGCCTGGACACCTGCAAATCCCAGCAATACCATACCCGCTGTATACCTGAGAGGATATTCGGGCGTTTCGGGCTATGCATCTACTTATTTTTTACAGGATGCTTCCTATCTAAGGCTTAAAAATTTATACCTCTCTTATACCTTCCCCCAGAATATTGTGAAAAAGTTTGCTTCGCAGGGATTGATCGTGTACCTGTCTGGCGACAACCTGGTAACCTGGACACAATATGAAGGTAATGATCCTGAACGCGCCGGGTCCGGCAGGTTTGCCCAGTTCCCGCAACTGCGCATATACACTGCCGGTGTCAGTATTAAATTTTAATGGTGAAAGATTGCTCGCTTGTTTGCCAGGCGGCTAACACAAAATATTAAAAAGATGAAAACAAGATATATATGCATTATCCTGGTTGCTGTTGTGGTAACAGGACTGCTACCCTCCTGTAATAAAAGCTACCTTGACAAAAATCCAACTGATGCCATTTCCAACGGAGCATTCTGGAAAACTGATGCGGATGTACAAATGGGATTGACCGGTGTTTACCGCCGACTCCAGAGCGGCTTTTTCGGTCATTACAAGTTATGGCTCGATACCTACTCTGACAACGCGTATGACCGCCACAGTTATTTTAATTTCGGTGAGTTGACCCAAGGAGTGGTGAATCCGGGCAACGTATCAGGTAATTTTTACAATGCACCCTACCAGGGAATTGCCGCGGCTAATTACTTTCTTGACAATGTAGAGGCCGCACCGATCGTTGAGGCAGACAAAAATAAATACAAAGCAGAAGCCCGTTTTTTAAGGGCGCTGTTTTATTTTGACCTGGCGCAATCGTTTGGTGGCGTAATCATTTATAAGACAGCCCCCAAATCGGTGGATGATTCAAAAATAAAACAAAGTACAAAGGATGAACTGTTAACATTTATTCACGAAGAATTGGATTTTGCCATCGCCAACCTGCCGGATGTTGTGTACGCGGGCCACGCCGTTAAAGGAAGCGCGCAGGCGCTGAAAGCAAACGTTTTTCTTCTTCAACAAAACTGGGCGCAGGCCGCCACACTGGCGGGCGAGGTGATGACCGCAGGCAAATTTTTACTTTACCAGGGAGGATATCAAAACCTTTTCCTGACACCAACCCAGCAGGCAAACCCGGAAATCATATTTTCCACCAAATACCTCGCTCCTAACAATCCCCAGGGCGGTGAAGGGCTGCTGGTGGAAATAGGCTGGTATGGTGCAATCAACCCTTACCAGAACATGGTGGATGAATACGAGATGGCAAACGGCAAAATGATTACCGAAGCGGGTTCCGGTTTTGACCCTGCCAATCCATACAATAACAGGGACCCACGTTTGAAGATGACCATAAAAGTTCCCAACGATCCTTTTATCAACCCTGATGGTTCGGTATTCCAGCATTCAGATCCATTGCTAACAGGCTTCACCCAAAAGAAATACCTCGATCTAACTAAACTTCCTTTCGACAGGAGCAAGATTCCGCTTACCGATCAAAACATTATTCATTACCGCTATGCTGATGTTTTGCTGATGTATGCAGAAGCAAAAAATGAAGCAACCGGACCCGATGCAACAGTATACGCCGCGTTAAATTCCATCAGGAGCAGAACAGGTGTTAACATGCCGCCGGTAGATCAGCTTCTGTACAACACCAAAGACAACCTGAGGGAATTCATCAGGCATGAAAGAAGAGTAGAACTTGGATTGGAGGGGCATCGTTATTTCGACCTTAAAAGATGGGGCCTTATGCAGGCAAAATTAGCGCCGTTAAAAAACCCTGGTGGAACACCACTAAAATTTGGCGAACTCAACAACGTGCTGCCATTTCCGCAGGGAGAACTTGACAAAAATCCGCAGTTGACTCAAAACAAAGATTATAAATAATAGCAAGCAACGATCGTTTATATGAACCAGGTTATAATCTTCATTGATAAAAATCTTACTCTTGAGCTTTGTTACCAGGGCGGAAGTTTTTTTGCCTTTTGAAAATAACCTGCATAACACTAACGGATGGTCGCTTATTTTCTTAGGTCGTGTTGTTGTAATATAAATCCCGTAGATTAATTGCTACGGGATTTTCCATTTTACACCCAGCTTAAGCTTGTTAAAACAGCGATACAAGACTTGTAAATTAAAGTTTTGTACATTTGAATATGATGACTATGCACCAAAAAACTATTTTTTTTATATTACTCAGCTTGCTTGATGGGCTGTTCCTGTTTGGGCAAAAAATAAAAAACTCCACCGTAATATTAAGGGGGCGAATTACACATGCAGGCCCCTCGCCCTTAATGTTAGTGGCCGAAGGTTATTATGGATATAGCATTGACACTATCCTTTTGGATAGCAGCGGAAAATTTTATTTTGAAACTGGCAAATTAACGGCACCGGCACAAGTAAGGCTCGTTCAGGCCAGGCAATTCAATACTGAACTATGCCTTGCACCCGGGTATGACCTGGAGATTACAGGCGACGCCAAAGACCAGTCGACTTTTATACTAACAAAACAGGTCAGCGGAATAGGTGCACAAAGCAATCGTTACCCCATACTGCGCGATTCTATCCTGTTAAAACGCAAGGGAGCCGTGGATTGGTATGATATGAATAAGGATCAATTGCTCGCTTTTATTCAATCAGAAAAAGTACTAAAAGATTCTATTTACACAACGGTATTTTCCCCGCCGAACAAACAAGATCCATGGTTTAATCACTTTGCAAAGGTGACGGCAATGGATAACTATTTTTTGCGGCTGTATTACTTAATGACGCATGTTGTGATCACCCCGACATTCAACTATGATCAATCGGTTTCATTTCTAACAGACAATTTTGATAAACCAATCCTGGATAATTTATTTCGTGACAAATATTTCGTTTCTTCCGTTTATAAAACATGGCTAATGGGCTCTTATGCTGAGTATCTCGGCGCGCTAAAATGTCGCGAAGACAGCAGCTATTGCAAAATTCAGCGGAAAGATGAGCAGGTATTAAAAATGATTGCCGACAACTTCAAGGGAAAGATCAGGGAATTTACTTTGACAAGAAAAATCAGGAACCTTATTGAGAATAGCAGGTCTTTCGACGAGCTAAATCGCCTGGAAGGGAAGATACCTGTATATCTAACGCTGCTTAAAAACAATGCAGACAAAAAATATCTGGAAACCCTGTTAACGACAACAGAACAGAAACTAGTCATCATCCAGACCGGCAAACCTGCGCCGTTTTTTTCCACGCAGGACAGCCTGGGCGTTACTTACACCCTTGCCAACTACAAAGGCAAGGTTGTGTACCTGGATCTCTGGGCCAGCTGGTGCACGCCATGCAGGGTTGAAACACCACATTTTAAAAAGATAGTAGAAAGATACAAGAACGATGACCGGATCAGCTTTATCAGCATCGCAGTGGGTGACCATAAAGACAAATGGAAAAAAGCATTACGGGAAGATCGTCCGACCTGGCTACAGCTTTTCGACGTCCACAGGAAGATACAGAATGCCTATGTCGCGAGTTCGATACCCAAGTTCGTATTGATCAGTAAAGACGGGAAAATTGTAAGCTTCGACGCGCCCTTTCCAAGTTCAGGTGGGAAACTGGAACGGCTGCTCGATGCAGAGATATCGAAATGAGACGGTGTTGCATCTTGATGTAGGAACACTCTGCGGTTAAGCATAAACGTTGGTTTAAGAATTTATTAATCAAGATGCTACGTTCCGGCAGGAACAATTGGTGGTAAAAAGTCTTACTTTTTGCATACTTGAGAAACCTCCCTTTGAACTTTGTTCAACATTCTGTTGTTCCGCTGGAACAAAATTTATTTATCTGTTCTTTCTACCCACCTGTCGGGCTGACTAAAAAGCCGGTCAATCTAAAAATATTTCGCACAATAAAACCAAACAAATTTGGTATAAGTCCTTTTTGGTCATCCCCGAACAGCGTCCACGTTTACTAATTCTCTAAGTTCCGGAGGAACGTCCGGTG
This sequence comes from Chitinophagales bacterium, assembly GCA_038199905.1. Classification (GTDB taxonomy): domain Bacteria; phylum Bacteroidota; class Bacteroidia; order Chitinophagales; family Chitinophagaceae; genus JADCRZ01. The sequence goes on from JBBPYM010000459.1 coordinate 11,116, forward strand.
GGTAGAAAAAAACATATG
>JBBPYM010000460.1:0-4793 GCA_038199905.1 Chitinophagales bacterium
GAACCGCTGTTTACAGCAGCTTTTAATGTGTTAAAAAACAAAGAAGCCTGTGAAGATATCATCCAGGACATTTTTATCAAACTGTGGACGAAGCGAAAAGAAATCAAAATTGAGGTCTCGCTTAAAGCGTACCTTTTTGCGTGCATGAGGTATGAAACATACCGGCAGATCAGATTGGGCAGGGTAAGAGAAGATATTTTTGATGAAATATACCAACGACTTCGGGCCCCTGAGGAAATTACACTTGAACACAAACAGTTGATTGAACAAATTGCCTCCATCATTGAAATTCTGCCTGAGAAATGCAAAAAAGTGTATAAGCTTAGCAGGGAAGAGCACCTTAGCCACAAAGAAATCGCGATACTGCTAAATATTTCTACCAAAACGGTTGAAACTCATCTTACAAAAGCACTTAGACTTTTACGCATGTCCCTGGGACTGGCTACTACTATTCAAATATTTAAAATCCTGTCAGAAACAAACTTTTAAAAATACTTTCATTGTAACTAAGGGATACCTGCATTTTTTTACTCTTCCCTTTAAATATATTCTTGGACAAGCGTGGATTTTTACAATTAATTGATAAATACCTTTCAGGCAATGCGTCTGACGAAGAAGAACGGCAATTATATTATTTACTAGAAAGCTTCCAGGACACCAATACCTGGGATGAGCGTGGCATGGACGTTAAGGACGAATTGGAAAAGAAGATGCTGGCAAGGCTACTTGGTGCTGTAAACTTGTCGACCACCAATAAACCCGCAAACATTTTTGTTTTACCTGTTTGGGCAAGAATTGCAGCGGCCGCAGTTATTTTATTTGTTAGCGCCGGTTCCTTTTATTTTTATTCGCTAACAAAAAGCAATAGCGAATTAGTGTTAGGCAGTCCGGTTAACCAAATTGGCACTCACGAGAAAGCGGGTGAAGCCAAGGTCTTTTTAACCCTGTCAAATGGAACTATCATTTACCTTGATAATGCTGACGACGGGCTGTTGGCAAAAGAAGGCAATACATCAATCCGCAAGCTCCGGCATGGCCAACTGGAATATCATAACGATAACAAATTATCGAAATTGACAAAAGACAATGTTGTTGAACTTTATAATACGATCACTACTCCCAAGGGAAGTCAGTACAAACTGATATTGCCCGATGGCACAAAAGTATGGTTGAATGCGGCATCCTCATTCCGGTTCCCCGCGAGCTTTACTGGCAAAGAACGCAGTACAGTGCTTAACGGTGAAGCTTATTTTGAAGTTGCAAAAAACGAAGAAATGCCTTTTAATGTTGTTACAGGCGAAAAGCAGGTAACTGTTTTGGGAACCCATTTCAATATAAGGGCTTACCAGGATGAGGATAATTATGAAGCTTCATTATTGGAAGGAAGTATTCGAGTTAGTGCTACTTCAACAACGAGCGCCGCTAAATCCAAATCACCATTAAAGCTCTTGCAGCCGGGGCAACAGGCAAGAATAAGCAATACAAACGCAACGGGCATCAACCTGATCGGGAATATAGATACGACTGCAGTTATAGCATGGAAAGAAGGGCTGTTTCTGTTTAATAATACCAGCATTAGAAACGTGATGCAACAAATTTCACACTGGTACAATATGGATATAAACTATGAAGGAGAAATGCCTCAAATCAATTTTACCGGCATTATGCCAAGAACCGATCATGTTTCTGTCGTTTTAAAGACCCTGCAATCCGCCGGTGGCGTGAAATTCAGTATCGAAGGCAAGAAAATAATTGTAAGAAGAAATTAAATAACAGCAACTTTTGACAGGCTGAAAACTTAATCAATCCCTAAATTTCCTGGTAGGCACCGGGGAAGCAGTTTTATTCAAACTCAAACAAACAGATGTATGAAAAAACATGTACATTTTAATAACACAAAACGTTCACGCAGAAAAGAAAAGCTGTTTCTTATAATCAGTAAACCGACAGCAAAGAAAGCCCTTCACCTTATGAAATTGACAAGTCTCTTTATCGTCATGCTAACCATCCAGGTTAGTGCCGCTTCATTTGCACAAAAAGTAACGCTTTCCGAAAAAAACAGCAGCCTCAAGGAAGTGTTTAACGAGCTTCGAAAACAAACCGGGTATTTTTTTATTTATAACAACGAAGTAACACGTGACGCTAAGCCCATCACCGTTCTTGTGAAGGACAAAAGTGTTGAAGAAGCACTGGAAGAAATTTTCAAGGGGCAGCAACTGAATTACTCTATAGAGAATAAAATTATTGTTGTCACAAAAAAGGACAAGGCAACAGAAGAGCAGCAGGAAATTCCACCCATATTAAAAGGAAAAATAACAGATGAGAAGGGTGAACCACTTTCAGGAGCCACCATACAGGTTAAAGGCACTGGCAATGGTACATCTTCAGATGGCAAAGGCGAGTTTACCCTTAACAACTTAGCCGACAATGCTGTGCTGGTTGTAACTTATTCGGGTTACATGGCACAGGAAATTAATGTGAAAGGAAAATCACTTGTTAATGTAGTGCTCAAAAAAGATATTTCAGACCTTGGAGAAGTAGTGGTAGTTGGATATGGCACACAGAAGAAGGTCAATCTCACCGGCGCGGTTAACCGCATTGATTCAAAAGCTATAGCGGATCGTCCCGTTGCCAACCTGGCACAGGCAATGCAGGGAATTTCGCCAAATCTTAATATTACTTTTGGCGACGGGCACCCGGGAAGCGGGGGCACTTTTAATATCAGGGGACTGGCTTCTATTACAAACACAGGCGGTTCACCCCTGGTGCTGGTTGATGGAGTACCGGGTGATATAAACATGATCAACCCGCACGATGTTGATAATATTTCTATATTAAAGGATGCTGCCTCTTCCGCAATATATGGTGCGAGAGGCGCTTATGGAGTTATTCTTGTAACAACTAAACAAGGTAAAAAAGGACAGTTATCAGTAAACTACAATACAAACTTTAGCACTCAAAGTCCTACAACAAGAACAGATTTTATGACTGATGGCTACACGCAGGCCAGACTAACAGATATGGCTTTTTTGCGCACTACAGGTGTAAGCTATACTCGATATACAGACTCGGATTTTGAGGAACTGAAAAAGAGACAAACGGACCACTCGCTTCCCTCGGTTGTAGTAGATAACAGGAATGGCCGTGATATGTACATTTACTATGGCAACACCGACTGGTGGAATACTTTTTTCAGAAGCTCCCAACCCTCCATGGAGCATGCAATCAATGTAACCGGTGGCAGTGAAAAAGTCGACTTTTTAATATCAGGAAGGTATTATAAACAAAAAGGCATCATGCAGATCAGCCAGGATGAATACAATGCCTACAATTTCAGAGTCAAAGTAAATGCACGTCTAACTTCATGGCTGAATATTTACGGAAATACCCAATTTAGTGCTAACGATTACACCTATCCCGGACTTGGCTATAACAGCAATTTTGTTTCCACAAGCGTACACGCGCTGGCTTCTTACGTTCCCGTGAATCCCGATGGCACAGCCACTTTCAGGCCTGAAATCAATTCCGCTACAATAGGCGATGGCCTATTCGCGAACCTGCTTCATGATAAGTCCAAAGGCAATCAAACCAATTATGATTTTATGAACACTGTTGGCTTTGATCTAAGCATTTTAGACGGCTTCACCATTACAGGAAATTATACTTACGACCTAAAGCCTTACACCGATTATCAGCGAAGAACAACCGCCCCCTGGTCCGTGTATCCAGGCGTGATAAGTTATGTTGGTAATGATCAACTTACGCAAAGCAACCGCCTCGATCAATATCATGCAGTAAACCTTTACGGCAATTACGAAAAAAGCTTTGGCAATCATTCCCTTAAACTCACAGCAGGCTATAACCAGGAGCTGAGAAAGTTTCACACAAACTCGGCCACGCGTACAAACCTGCTTTCTGAAAGCCTTAATGAGCTGGATCTTGGTACCGGTGTGCCAACAGTGATTGGTAATGCAACCGAATGGGGATTGCTGGGTTATTTTGGCAGAATAAATTATGATTTCAATAGTAAATATCTTGTTGAAGTAAATGGCCGGTATGATGGTTCCTCACGTTTCCCCGCAGGAAACCGTTTTGGATTCTTCCCCTCTGTATCTGCCGGGTGGCGAGTCAGTTCTGAAAAATTCTTTGAGCCCGTAAAAAATATTATTCCTGAACTTAAAATCAGGGGATCATACGGCTTATTGGGTAACCAGCAGATCAATAGTAGTTATCCTTATATCCCGGTAATTACTTCAGGATTGGGAACCTTTATTACCAACAACAGCAGAACGCAGTACCTAAGTGTACCCAACCCTGTTGATCCGAACTTTACCTGGGAGAAAGCAGCCACCCTGAATGCAGGTATTGATATGGCATTATTTAATAACCGCCTTAATGCCTCCCTCGATATTTATCAACGCAAAACCACGGATATGATTACCGCTGGCCGAACGTTGTCGGCAGTATTTGGTGCCGCATCACCACAACAGAATGCTGCGGACCTTATTACAAAAGGTTTTGACCTGTCATTAAGTTGGAACAACAGCGCACAAATAGCTGGCAAATCGTTTTCCTACAACCTGGGTGTGGTGCTTTCTGATTACACCGCAAAAATCACCCGCTTCAATAACCCAAGCAAAATTCTTAATGATTATTATATTGGCCAGCAAGTAGGCGAAATATGGGGCTACAGTCTCGATGGTTATTTCACCTCCGACCAGGAAGCTCAAAATTGGCCCATCAGTCAGTCTTTTGTAAATGGCACCCGCTTAAGTTCTCCCGGCGAATGGAAC
>JBBPYM010000461.1:0-2545 GCA_038199905.1 Chitinophagales bacterium
AAACAGATTTGTAGAATAAATACTACAAGAATGTAAAAGATTTTTTTAACACCTTGCAGTCTTCTAAAAATATTGAATTAATGAAAAAATTCTTAAAAATTACCGGCATACTGCTGCTGGTTGTCCTGGTCGGCCTAACCTGTGTGGCATTCTATGTAAAAAACAAAAAGCCAGATGTTGGACCACCGGAAACTTTAACTATTGAGAAAACAGCGGAAAGAGTAGCCCACGGTAAATACCTCGCAAACAGTGTTACAGTTTGTATGGACTGTCATAGCCAGCGCGATTTCAGCATCTATGCCGGACCTATAGTTGAGGGCACCTTCGCAGCGGGCGGCGAAAAATTTGGAAAGGAAATCGGCTTTCCCGGAACGGTATATTCAAGAAATATCAGTCCGTACGGGATTGGCGACTGGACAGACGGCGAGCTGTTCAGGGCCATAACAACTGGTGTTACCAAAGATGGCAATTCCATTTTCCCGATTATGCCTTACCTTGATTACGGGAAACTGGACAAGGAAGATATCATGAGTATCATCGCATACATCAGAACCTTGCCGTCGGTGACCAGTACGATCCCAACCAGGGAGCTGGAATTTCCGCTGAATTTTCTTATCAACACAATTCCTAAAACAGCCAACTTCACCAAAAAACCAAACCCCAGCAACAGCGTTGACTACGGTAAATACATAGTAACAGCCGCGGCCTGCATGACCTGCCATAGCAAGGAAGAAAAGGGTAATCTTGTACCCGGCACTGAATTTGGCGGTGGTAGAAAATTTGTGCAACCTGGCGGCGTAGCCAACTCCGCTAACCTTACTCCCGATAACGAAACAGGCATTGGAAGCTGGAACAAAGAATTGTTCATCAAGCGTTTCAAAATGTACACAGATTCCACATACAAACCTGCGCACCTTAACCAGGGCGAACTTAATACCCCTATGCCATGGCTCATGTATGCGACTATGACGGAAGGCGATCTCGGTGCAATGTATGACTACTTGCGAACTGTAAAATCAATAAAAAATAAGGTGATAAAATTTCAAAAGAACTGAGAATTAAAGCGACAAAGAACCGCTACATGATAGGTGGCGCCTCGTAAAAACACGTAACGATGTATAGCGAAATACGCTGGCCGGCCCAGGAGCCTTTAACACTCCGAAGCCGGTCAATTCATTTTTGATCAGCATATAACTGGTTAGGGAAGTTTTGCTCCCAAATTCATCAGTGCTTTTTTTGTTGTGCTGCCGAAATGAATAGCGATAGCCATTAAAACCGCGCAGATAATAACACAGTTTTTGTATACAACTGTTTGTTTTTTAACCGCTCAGACCCTTATAATATCGGCTTGATATTGTAGTTTCCTGTTCTCCTGAATTTAAAAAAGAAGATCTTGATAATCTCTGCTTCCCAAAACATGTTACTGATTGATTTTTTGTGTTGCATTATTTTGATTTATAGTTTCAAATTTAATAATTTGTATGCTTTTTAAAGATGTTTTAAGGATGAACTGTTATTAATGGTGCATGAATCGTTGTTGGCAGGCAGAACTGTAATAAATGGTGTTAAGTTAACTGTGTCATTGCGCTTTGGCATCAGCATTCAGCTATCAATTAGTACTTAGCTTCATCTTATCCTATAAATATTTGACTTTTTCTACGTGTGAGGATCTGTTTTACCTGTACAGAGAAAGTTGTTAATTTCATAGCTAACAGCCAACCGTCATTTTATGATTATCATCACAATGGCCTATAGTGGATTAATCTCGCCGAAACAATGCCAGCATCAATCAGGCAAGGATCTCTTGAAATACTTATCTTGCGCATGGCCCTTGTGGAAGCATGAAGGGAGCTGCGTCAGAAATTCCGTAAAAAACGTTTCATATGAATACTTTTAAGACCATAATTCTCTTTGCAATTTTATTCTCGCAATGCGCCAAAAGGCAGGTGCCTTCTACCTCCGTTAATGAGAAAGATACTTCTGGCCTGCGCGTGCTGACTTATAACATCCATCATGCAAATCCACCTTCAAAGCCTGATCTTATCGATATAGATGCGATAGCAGCAGTGATAAACCAGCAGCAGCCAGACATAGTGGCCTTACAGGAAATTGATGCACGAACAACACGTTCCGGTAAGGATCTGCATGAATCGGAGCAACTCGCTGCTAAAACTGGCATGTCATCTTACTTTGCCAAAGGCATTGACTATGGCGGTGGTGAATATGGCATAGCAATTCTTTCAAAATACCCCATGGCCAATATGAAGCGCTATCCACTCCCAACCATTGGCAGTACAAAAGGGGAGCCAAGAGTGCTTGCGACTGCGGAGATCAGCCTGCCTGGCAATAAAAAGGTGTTGTTTGCCTGCACACATCTGGACGCGCTGGCAACAGATACAAATCGCGTGGTTCAGATCACGAGGATACTGGAGATATTGAAGGCGCAGCCCCTGCCGGTAATCCTGGCCGGCGACCTGAACGCGGATCCATCCTCAGCTACCATCGGGATACTGGATAGTTATTTTACAAGAAGCTGCAGCACCTC
>JBBPYM010000462.1:0-15350 GCA_038199905.1 Chitinophagales bacterium
TATGGTGGGTGGATTTGGTATATGTGGTATTCCTGAAAACTGCATTAGTGCCTTGGTGAACAAAGGGGTGAAAGGTCTTACGTGTATTTCGAACAATGCCGGCATAGATGATTTTGGTCTTGGCCTGTTATTACAAACGAGGCAGGTAAAGAAAATGATGAGCTCGTATGTGGGCGAAAATGCAGAGTTTGAAAAGCAATTGTTAAATGGTGATCTGGAAGTAGATCTTATACCTCAAGGTACCCTGGCTACGCGAATACAAATGGCAGGTATGGGTATTCCAGCATTCTTTACTCCCGCTGGTTATGGTACTGAAATAGCTGAAGGTAAAGAAATCAGGGAGTTTAACGGCAAGATGTATTTGATGGAACATGCACTTCATGCTGAATTTGCCATCGTTAAAGCCTGGAAAGGAGATACACTTGGCAACCTTGTTTTTAGAAAAACAACCCGCAACTTTTCTACGTCAATGGCCAAAGCAGGTAGCATAACAATTGCGGAAGTAGAACATCTTGTTAGTCCCGGCGAGTTAGACGCAGACCATATACATGTCGCCGGAATATACGTACATCGCATTTTCGAGGGTTCAAACTATCAGAAACGTATTGAACGGCTCACTACAAATAATAGCGCAGCTTAATAAAACCTTTGTGGCTTCATGTTTACCAGCAAGGAATATTTACACAGCAAACTCGGCCTGGATGCCAGGATAGCGGAGTTCTTCGTTAATCGCAAAGTTCCGCTCAATAATAACTATTGGAAGAACAGGCTTTTATACGTTTCTAAAGGAAAGGGTTATTTGTTTATCCCTGTGTTTTTCGATCTCCAGTACAAATGCGATGCAACTTTTGAGTTGGTAACTAATGAAGAATATGTGCAGGTAATGGAGGCTATTCTAGATAGTGCCGCGGTTCATGAGTTTGAGGAAATCAGTTTTCAACAACATATTGAAAACTGTAAAAACATTATGCACGGCAAAGTGAAAAATTACAGTTTGTATGATGACCTGCTGGTGTATTTTAGCAATGAATCATTGAAGCCCTACAAAAACTTCGGGACAGCGAGTAAAGCCTTAAACAGGGGCGATACTTTTCTTTTTAGCCTTTGCTTTTTAGAACTGGATAAAAAGATTGCTGATAGAATCATACATGCATGGTATGCGCTGGTACCATCTTTCTTGTTAATGGATGATATATATGACTTGCATGAAGATATAGAGAATCACCAGGAGAATGCTGTGCTTGATTTTGGAACGCTGCCAACAGGTTTTGTGAAAGCCATTCAATTATTACGGTATAATTTTCAAAGGCTGAAATCTTTAAACGATAAGCTTGGATCATACTTCGAAAAGTCGCTGGAAAGCCGGCTACAAACACCGTATATGCAAGCTTTATTAAATAAAAATCAACATGGGTATTGATAAATACGGTATTGCCAGGCGCATAGCGCTTGAGTTAAGGGATGGTATGTACGTGAATCTGGGCATTGGTATACCTACGTTGGTAGCCAACTATATTCCTGTTGGAACCACTATCATGATTCAAAGTGAAAACGGCATGTTGGGTATGGGGCAGTACCCTCAATCTGATGATGTAGATCCTGATCTTATCAACGCCGGCAAAGAAACGGTCACAATCATTCCAGGTGGTTCGTTTTTCGATAGCGCGGAAAGTTTTGGAATGATAAGGGCGGGTAAGGTTGATCTGACCGTGCTTGGAGCCATGGAAGTAAGTGAAAACGGTGATATAGCTAATTGGAAGATTCCTGGAAAAATGGTTAAAGGTATGGGTGGAGCAATGGATTTAGTTGCCAGTGCAAAAAATATTATTGTGGCAATGCTGCATACAAATCCGAAAGGAGGATCTAAATTATTGAGCACCTGTACGCTGCCGCTTACAGGCGTCAGGTGTGTAAAAAAAATAGTTACGGATCTAGCAGTCCTGGATGTTGTGCCCGGTGGTTTCAAACTGCTGGAAAGAGCTCCCGGCATATCCGTAGATGAAATAAGGGTAAAAACTGCTGGCATGCTAATTATCGAGGGGGAGATTCCAGAGATGCGTGCCGAATGAGGGATGGGGTATGAGGTTTGGGGTATGAGTATTGAGAATTAATTTCATCCTCAAAACCGAAAAAATCAAACGGAAGTTCGAGAGAAACGTATAAAATAAACTGACTGGTTTGACCCATACCCCATACCTCAAACCTGCTACCCGCCTAATCTATCAAGTTATTCTTTACAGCAAAGAACACCAGGCCAGCAGTGTTTTTTGCGCCAAAACGTTCCATAAGCCGGTCTTTGATAGCTTCAACGGTTCTTGGGCTCACTTCCAGCTTTTGCGCAATTTCATGCGCAGTAAACTCCATGCAAATGTATTTTATAACATCGCGTTCCCGTTCAGTGAGCGTGGTATCACTTTTCAGGTTAGGGATAGCCCTGTTTTTAGCATGAGATTTTTTAAGTAAAATGCGGTTCACAAAATTGTTGAGGTAATATCCTTTGGTACAAACTTCCACGATGGCTTGTTTAATTTCCTGGGGATCAGTACTTTTTAAAAGGTAACCATTGGCGCCAATCTCCATCATGTGGCTAACGAAATGCTCATCTTCATACATTGTAAGGGCAAGAATAAAGATACCCGGATGGCTCTTAGAGATAGCCTTGGTTGTTTCAATGCCGTCTTTGAGTGGCATTCGAAGATCCATAAGGATTACGTCAGGCTGAGAAGCTTCGAGGCCGTCGATCAACTCCTGACCGTTGTCAGCTTCCTGAACAAACTTTATATTGTTATAAGGCCGTAACGAGAGAATTACACCCTTCCTGAATATTTTATGATCATCTGCAATTGCTACCTTAATAACACCCATGGGAAAAGTAAATTATATGGTAAATATACGCACATTTATATGTTTACTTTTGCAGGGGCTTCAATTCTTCCTCTTTTGGCAGCTCTATTGTAACCTTGTAATAAGTTTCTGAAATATCTTTCTCAAACAGTATTTTCCCAAACATTACTTTTAGCCGACTGCTTATATTTTTTAGCCCAAGTCCTCCTGAACTCTTTGTTAATTTGTCGTAATCAGCCTGCACCAGCCCCGTGCCATCGTGATGAAGTCGTATAAAGAAGCTTTCGTCGCTGGTGTTTTGCGTTACATGAATAAACGTTGGGTTACTATGCTTGAGTATATTATTAATAAGTTCCTGGATTACCCTGAAGATAATCTGTTCATGTTCCATTTTTAGTCTTTCATGGTAATCATGAAACCGGCAACTGGCATTGATGGTGCCAGCACCAGATATCTTATGAAAAAGGTCATTTACAGCAGACTCGAGCCCGAAATTTTTCAATGTGGGAGGCATTAGACTATGTGAGATATTACGCACCAGGTGAATGGTGTCGTCAATGATAGATTTGGCAGCAGAAATATGTTGAACTTGTGTAGCTTTGTCAAGCATTACCAGGTTCTCGTTAAGGTATAACCTGGCTGTTGCCAATAGTGGTCCTGCATCATCATGCAAATCCGCGGCGAGTCGCTGCCGCTCTTCCTCCTGCAGCCGGATAGATGCATTCAGTAATATATTTTGCTGCTCTTCTTCCATTTTCTGCATGGTAAGCTGATATCGGATTACTTTGCGTTGGTGAAAGATAATAAACACAATAAGCCCAAGGGTTAATGAGAGCATTCCAATAGTGCCAAATAATATTACAGATTCTCCTTTAGATAGCACAATTCACTCGTTTAGATGTAATACTATTATTAAGCTTATTTCTTTTGAAAATCACCGCTAATACTGCCATTATGTTGATGTCGAAGTTTTAACTTATTTAAACTATGACTTGAGGTGTCAATCGTCCAGATTATAGGCTTACTGAACGCGATACCAAAAAGTAAATTTTTAATTATTGTTGCAACAGTATTTATCAGCCAGAATGGATTGTTTGCCATACTCTCTGACGGTAAGCTACTTGAAATAAACAAAAATAGTGTGGCAGACATATAGATAAGGATTGCGCAAATTATCCAAAATGTTTTAGACGAGTAGAGAAACGCAACTTCCGGATTAGTAATCTGTTCGTAAAAAAATAGTATGCTTATAATTATCAATAAAATTGATTCAAAAGATGATGAGAGATAGTCAAAATTATTGGTAGACTTATAATCATTTATTACGCAGTAAATCAGCACCACAGTAAAAAACGGAAACAACCAGGCAACGAGCCGTTTAAATGAAGGGGTGTTAAACGTCAGGTAGAAAAAATACGAAAAAATGCCATATTCAACCCATGTAAAAAAGCTACAGCAATAGAACCTGTCAAATTTGAATTCGATAAATATGTCGGTGAGAAAAGACGCCACCAAGTATAACAAAATTACCCAAAATTTTTTGTCATAGTTTCGTTTTAGGAAAATAAGAAAAAAAATAATGAGTAATAATGTGGAAAGTGAACTCATTTACAGTGTGTATATTATTCACTCAAATATAGGATATTGCGCTAATTATTGCACATATTTGTACTAGAACCATCCCCAATCGTCGTCCTTACTTGGTTCAGCCCGATCTGCAACGATCGCCTTTTCTTTCATTAACTCTCCTGACTCGTTAACGCCAACATATTGAGAGATGATGTTGTCATGGCCATCGATTCCTACGTATACTAGCGTTTGCCTGCCAAATTCATTTATAGCATTATAAAATCGGATGCCTTCACATTCAGGCTGTGCCAAAATTCTTTCAATTATATTTCTGCCAATATAGTTTGCACTTACGGCGTTTGGATTTGCATCCTGGAAGTCCTTAACCATTTTTGCACCCAGCTCATGAGTGATTTCTTCACCTACCATTGCACGGGTTTTCAGAGTAATTTGATTTTGTAGCATAATTGGATTTTTTAAGTTTGAGATATGTGTTTTGGTAATGCGAAATACCACTAAAATCGAAAACCAGGCAACAGGGCCAAAATCAAGTTTATTAGAGGTTGTATTAGTATAACTTAGGCTGGTAGTGATTATACGGTCATTATTATAGTATGGATACGTGAAAAAATATAGAAAAACTACTTTGTTTTTTCAGTATTTTTACTTATCACTATAGATTAAAAGTCGGGTTGCTGAAGGTGGGAATTCTGTAAATATAAGAGAAAACTTCAAATGTTAAAAGGTTATCCGGCAGTTAGAAAGCAATCACTATAGCTGTTCATTGCACTTTTCTGTTAGGTCTAAATCTGCGAAACAATTAAAATATTAGTTTTTCGTTATTGTTAACTTATCTAATAATCAGTTATTCTTAACATATTTACATATGAGACCCCTAATGGAGTTCTTTAATTTAAATGTAATCAGGTTGCTAAATTTGCGTTATTTGCCCAACGCACCAATTAAAATTATAATGTCACAAGGTGTTTTCAAAAGTTAATCGTTGTTTACCTTTGAACAGTAGGGAAAATGGCATTAGTAAAAACAGGAAATTTGCATCCCAAGGCAGCAAAAAGTAACTATTAGAGATACACCAATTATTGAATTTAACCCAGTCACTTGTTTATATAACCCTTCGATAATTTGATCAAATCAACCCTTATGAGTGATGAAATAAATATTAAGATTGCTATTGCAGATGATCATAAAATATTTCGGGATGGTATCAGGATGGCGTTAAAGGAAAAAGAATACGTTAATATACTTTGGGAGGCGGAAGATGGTAAGGATCTTATGAAAAGGATGGAGCTTAGCTGCCCTGATGTTCTACTAATGGATATACGTATGCCGGAAATTAATGGAATAAATGCTATTCCTATTCTCCGGAAAGAATATGAAAAACTTAAAATTATTGTGTTAACCATGTACGATGAACAGGAAATGGTAACAAAAATGATGGAAATGGGTGCAAATGCCTACCTGACCAAAACTACCGATCCAGAAGAAATCTACCAGGCTATATTAACATGCATGAGCAGTGAATTCTATTTCAATGAGCTGGTCAACAAAGCGGTATTGGCTAAGCTGCAGAATAGACGCGCCATTCGCCAGTTTTATCCCCATCCTGTAAAATTTTCTGAGAAAGAGGTAAAAATACTCAGGCTGTTGGCCGATGATAAAACAACAGATGAAATCTCCAAACAGGTCTTTCTAAGTCCCCGTACCGTGGAAACAATCCGCCAGAATATGAAATCAAAAGTAGGTGCTAAAACAATTGCGGGACTTATCATGTATGGAATGCGCAACAGGCTCATTGATTAACAAACCATCTGGCAATTTTGATAACGCTAACCATTCCCTTTCTTAGCACCCTGGTCAAACATCTCACATTCCGACCTTCCCTAGAACTGTACAATCCCGTTTTTAATGGCATACATTGCCAGGCCGACACGACTTTTAATTTGAAGTTTGTCGAAAAGGGAATCCCTGTAATTATCAACGGTCCGTGGGCTTATATACATTTGTTTGGCAATTTCTTTATAGGTCATTTCACTGCTCGAAAATTTCAGAAATGTTATCTCCTTGTCACTAAGTGATATGGGATGGGTTGAGAAGTTTCTTGTTGGATTCCTGAACACATTTGCTAGTTTACCTGAAGAATTTTGGGAGTAATAATACCCAGTCTCGGTAACAGATTCAATGGCAAATTCAAGTTCCTTCGGGTGTGTGTCTTTCCTTAAAAATGCCTTGACCCCAGATTGCAGCAACCGTATCAGTGCAATGTCAGAATCGAACATTGTTAAAATGATTATATTGATTTCAGGGTATCTGTCTTTTACCCATTTGGCTGTTTCGTAACCATCCATTACCGGCATATTTATGTCCAGTATTATGAGGTCTGGCAATAAAGCAGAATGAATGTGTTCAATAAAATCTTTCCCGTTATCAGCTTTTGTAATGACACTGCAATGTTGAAAACTGCTGATAACGCCAGACAGTGCATCTCTCAATAATATGTGATCGTCTACCAGCGCGATTTTTATTTTCTGATCTTCTTTCATAACTATACTGTTTAATATGGAGTGGTTATATTAATAGTGGTTCCCGCGCCTGGCCAGCTTAAAATTTCATGCTCCGCATTTATCAGAGAGCTTCTCTTTATAATGTTTTTCAATCCCGAAGAATTATGATAGTTATGTTGAATTAGGTAGTCTACATTAAAACCAACACCGTTGTCATAAATAGACAACCGCAATTTCTGGGCTTCAAAATGTAGTTCTACCTGGATGATACTGGCGCGGGAATGTTTAATTATGTTATTAAGAGACTCCTGCATGATCCTAAACAACACTATCTCTTTTTGATCTTCCAGGTAACAGGTTTTCCCAGTGATAGAAAATTGTATGTCAAACTGCCCGGATTTCCTGAGTTGTTCAATTTGTTGCTCAACCGTTAATATAAGACCATTGTTTCTGATATTTTCTGAATTGAACCCTTTAGAGATAAAGCGGATCTCATCAAGCGATCGTGATATCAACAGGGTGATGGTTTCAAGCTTTTCTGCCGCATCGGAACAAATTATTTCGTTCATTGTGCTAAGATGAAGTTTGGCCAGTGAAAGAAAATGGCTCACGTTATCATGAAGTTCAAGGGAAACATGCTGGAAGGTTTCTTCCTGCGTGTCTAATTGAGTTTTGAGCAGTTCTTTTTCAAACTTCAATCTTGTCGATCCCAGTTCGTGTAAAAAATAATCTTGCTGTTTTTTTATACGAAGAAGCATGGTTATAATTATAGCGATCAATATAAGACAAATGAAGGCTCCTTCGGTGCTGAATAACATTATGTGCTGTTGCGTGTGCATAAATAGCCTGGTGTGACCAAGATTTTGAGCGCCCTGACTTTAATGGAACGTCCGGTTTGGTAGGCTAATATCAGACATTAAAACCTGATTTTTTTTGACATTAATTAAATTATCAATGGGAAATTTGAAGTATAATGGAAGGGCTTCAAGTTTACAGTGTAATAAGAAACTATATTCAATTTATCTTCCGAATGTATAACTGTATTGAACTTTACCGAGCAATTGGTTCCTTTTGTTATAACAAAATTCGATAAGTTTCAGGCCGTTCTCATCATATTTATAATAGTATTTCTGGTATTCAGAGCTGCCTTCCGGTACAATGGTCATGGTGGATAACTCATCGTCTTCGTATTCAAAAATATAATCGGGAAGCAGGCGTTTTGCTTTTTGGTTATATTTTACCACGTCGGTAAGTCTGTGTTGATCGTCATAGTAATAATAAATTTTCTGATTTGGAACAGTCTTACCAACAACATCTTCTTCGGATACGTTGCCCTTCTCGTCCAGTAAAAAGCTAACAAACGTGGAATCTTTATTGTTTTTGATGCGCAGCATTTTAAGTGGTTTGCCAGCAGGAGTATAAGTCCATTTATGAATTTCAGATAAGTAAGAGCTTTTGTCAGAGGCATGCACGTTGTTCAGTATTGTCACAAGGCGGTTATCTGCATCGTACTCATAAACGGAACTGCTTACTGATTGCTGGGCACTGTCAATTGTTTTCTTTAGCAAGCCCTGGGGGGTGTAGAAAGCAGTGAAAAAACTTTCACCAAGGTCAAGGGTTTTGGTGTATGTCATCACTTCGTTTCTTGCGGTGAAAACCTTCTGTTCACCTACAAACCCTTCAGTTACAGGCTCATTGCCCTGGAAGCTGCTTAAATTCACTTTGCTAACTTTATTGCTTTTGAATAAGCGATATGTTTCATTGATTTGTTGCACAGAAACAAGATCGTTATAATAGTATTGAGCAACACTAGGCAATGAATTGATGGCCAGTAGTAAGGTAGCAAGCAGGGAAACAAACCGGGGGTAAAAATGCGCTTTTCTCATATCGATATTATCAACGAAATTCGAGCCGGAATACCATATTCAGGGCCGATAAAATCAAGTTATATTTTTATTAAAATGGAAAAGTGTTTATGATACGCAAAATAAAAGGAAAATCAACTCCGATTTTATGCGATATTACACAATTTGAAGGCAATTCCCTTCATCGCTGCTGATCTTGCTCAATAAGATCAACCAATGGAGTTCGGATTTATCTAAATTTAAAAAAAACACTATGTCTGATGAATTGGTGGCTTCTTTTCTGAAACTGGTAAATGTGATGGATAATCTACGGGCGAAATGTCCCTGGGACAAAAAGCAAACTATTCAAACACTCCGGCAATTAACTATAGAAGAAACCTATGAGCTTGCAGATGCTATTACGGCGGAGGATTGGAAGGGAATAAAAGAAGAGTTGGGTGACCTTCTGCTACATGTTGTCTTTTATTCGAAAATAGGTGCTGAGCAATCGAAATTTAACTTAAAGGAAGTAATGGATGCTATTACCGCCAAACTAATATACAGGCATCCTCATATTTATGGAGATGTTGTTGTTGCCGACGAAGAAGAAGTAAAGCGCAACTGGGAACAACTAAAGTTAAAAGAAGGTAAATCTTCAGTGATAGGTGGAGTGCCTAAGTCCTTGCCTGCTACTGTGAAGGCTATGCGCTTACAGGAAAAGGCAAAACAGGTTGGTTTTGAATGGCAAAATGCAGTACAGGTCTGGGAAAAAGTTGAAGAGGAGATCGGCGAGCTAAAGGAAGCGATAACGAGTAAGAAGCAAGCAAACGTGGAAGAAGAGTTTGGTGACCTCATTTTTTCACTCATAAACTATGCACGGTTTTTGCAAATAGATGCTGAAAATGCGCTTGAAAAAACTAATATAAAGTTTATCCACCGTTTCAGCCGCATGGAACAAATTGCTGCATCTGAAAGTAAATCGCTACACGAAATGACCCTTACCGAAATGGATGCACTTTGGAACTCCGTTAAATTGGAAAAATAAATTCGGTGAAGAAATTTTTACATCACGTGTTACGCACGAATGCGTATTTTATTTTAGCGGCAGCCTGGCTGTTCACTATAGCATTCATCATAAATAATTACTGGGCGAACTTTAATTCTACGCAATTTCTTAAAAAATCCATCGAGCACAACATACAACGGCAGGAAAAGGATTTTGAAGAGCTGATCAAACAAAAAGGCTTGATGCGAAAACTTGCAAGCCGGAAGTATAGTCTTAAGGACTTAGAATTAATAACGAGTAAGCCTTATGGTGTGTTTTTATATGAGGCAGATATTTACGGTCTGATAACATTGAAATTTTGGAACAATCAGGATGTGCTTCCTACTGAGGAGATACTCCGGGGTAAGGGGAAAAACGATTTTGTTACATTACCAAGTGGGCAATATGAATATATCTACCGCCACATTGACCTGGGCAATGAAGAAAAGGTTGTAGCTATTGCCCTTGTACCCATTCACAAACAATACTTCATACAAAATACCAGCCTCCGAAAAGAGTTTGTGGATCATAGTCAGGCCGAAGACAGGATAACCCTTTCCGCCGAGCAGGGTCAATTTGCTGTTAACAGCTCATTTGGCAATACGCTGTTTTATATAACACCAAGGCCTTTCGTGAGGGAAAGTAATGCAAATTGGCTCTCGCTGACACTGGTGTCATTCGGCATGATGTTCTTGTTGCTGTTTATAAACAACCTGGCCCTTTTTATATCCCGCACTTTTAGTTACGTAAACGGGGTAACCTTTCTCTTATGCGTAATACTCATCGGCAGAACTCTTTCTTATATTTTCCCTCATATTCTTAATCTTCATGAATTTAAATTATTTGATGTTAAGATCTATAGTTCAGGCTATGTATTAAACTCACTCGGTGACCTGTTAATTAATTCATTCCTACTCTGCTGGATCGTTTTGTTTGTAAGGCATTTAACAGGTAAAATTTCGATCGACCCTCTTAAAAAATCGCGCTGGCATTGGCCTGCCGTAATAGGGTCAATTTTATTGCTGGTCATTGCCACTTTTGCCGGTGCAAATATTATACAAAGCCTGGTTTCTGACTCAAAAATTCCTTTCAATGTAACCAACTTTTTCAGCCTGACCGTTTACAGTTTTGTTGGCTTCCTGATACTTGCAAATATTTCATTTGCGTACTTCTTTCTTTCAAAAATGATCCTTGAGTTTATTAGCCCTTTTGTTGAAGACAGGTTGTATCTTCCTTTCCTGCTCATAGCTATAGTGGGGCTGATTGTTATTACAGTCTCCAGATCGCAGAATACCGAGTTAAACCTGTACACGCTAATCTGGTTACTGATTTACGTTTGGTTGATGGAGCGGAAGGTTTTGTCAGGCTTTTATTACAAGCTAAACATATCCATTGTATTATTATGGCTATTTGTTTTTTCAATATCTATTTCAATTATCATCATTTATGAGAATCGGAAAATTGAATTGCAAACGCGGAAGCGGGTAGCTGAAAAGCTTTCAAGCAGGGCAAGTCCATCACTTGAGCACGTGATAAGCATTGCGCTGACATACTTTGACAACGACTTTTTATATCACAATTTTGGGAGATTTAAGTCGGCAGCTTCCAACGCTTACCTGAAAGACAGCCTGGCAACGAGAAATTTTGGTCCTTATCTTAATAAATTTGATACCAGGATATATACTTTTGACAACAGTGAGGTTCCCTTGTACAACACCTTGTATGACGGTGGATCAGTATCATATGATACCCTGAATACGATTTTCCAGATTGAGGGAAAGCCAACATCTGTGAACGATGTTCGTTATTTTGAAAAGGCTTTTGACAAGTACTCATATATTTCCAAGAAAACCGTCAGAGATACTAGCAACAAGGTTGTGGGCTACTTTTTTATTCTTTCTGATCCAAAGCGATATAAGAACGATGCTTTGGTGCCGGAGCTGTTCAAACAAAACAAGGAGCTCTCCCCTGAGTCTTCACCTATTTATTCCTATGCAATTTATAATGACCTGAAATTATATGAGTATTTCAATAACTACCCATTCCCAACACACCTTAAACTGAGCGATTTACCATCCACGGAATTTAAACAGGTTAAGAAAAATGGTTATGATGAGTTATGGTACAGAGAAGGGAAAGATAAGGTGGTGATCTTTGCCAAAGAAAGCAATTACGTGATTGAGGCTATCACAATGTTTGCTTACATCTTTACTACTTTCCTTTTGCTGGTCAGTGCGTTCAGGATAATACTGTTGCTCATTCAATCGAGGATGAGATTAAATATTATTAAACAGTACTGGCAACTGAATATACGTTCGCAGATACATGGTACAATTATATTTATAAGCCTGGTTTCGTTTTTCGTGATTGGTGTTGCTACTATTGTTTTCTTCAAGAGTCGTTATAAAAGAAATAACCAGGAACGGTTAAGCAAGGCGATTTTGATAATGTCGAATGATATTCAAACAAAGATCCATGATCACGAAGTTTTTAATGACATGGTAAGATTGTATGAAACGGGCTCGAACGAAAAACTGGAGACGCTGTTAAATGATGTAGCGCAGATACATGGTGAAGATATTAATTTATACGACTTGCAGGGTAACCTGGAAGTTTCATCCAATCCGTTTATATATAATAAGGGCATCCTAAGTAAAAAGATGAATCCGGTGGCGTTTTATTACATGAACAATGAAAGCATGGTTCAGTATATTGACGAGGAGCATATGGGAGATGTGCAGTACCAAAGCATTTACAGCCCGATAAGGGATAGTGACGGGAATGCTTACGCGTACCTCAACATACCGTCTTTTGTGTCGGAATTGGAGCTTAAAAGCGAGATATCGAAGTTTCTGGTAACGATCATCAACCTGAACGCGTTTATATTCCTGGTAGCAGGTGTTATTTCGTTATTTATTACCAACAGGATCACGTCGTCTTTTATATTGATCGGTCATAAAATGAGGGAAATAAATCTTGGTAAACTCAATGAAGAGATAGCCTGGAACCGTGACGATGAAATTGGTGGACTTGTTAAAGAATATAACAAGATGGTAGTCAAACTAGGACAAAGCGCCCTTGCATTAGCAAAAAGTGAAAGAGAGGGTGCATGGCGTGAAATGGCGAGACAAGTAGCTCATGAAATTAAAAACCCGCTCACACCAATGAAATTAAGCATACAATACCTGCAGAAAGCTATCGATAATGATTCGGCAAACGTAAAAGAATTGTCGTCTAATGTGGCACGAACGCTTGTAGAGCAAATAGATCACCTGGCGAAAATAGCCGCCGATTTTTCTCAGTTTGCAAATATAGGGCAAGTCAGGAACGAGGTGTTTGATCTGAACGAGATGATGTATTCTTTGTCTTCCCTTTATGAATCTACGGAGACGTTAGAATTTAAATGGGAGCCGCTAAATCTACGCATACTTGTATTAGCCGACAGAACGCAGTTAAACCGGCTGTTTACAAATCTGTTTCAGAATGCTGTTGAGTCCTGTTCCAACAGTGAAACATGTTCTGTTAAGGTCACAGAAGCGGTAGAGGGTGATTCAGTAATTATAGCGATTACTGATAATGGAAACGGGATAGCTGTTGCCATGCAGTCTAAAATTTTCATTCCCAATTTCACCACAAAATCTTCAGGTACGGGCCTTGGATTGGCAATGAGTCGAACTATTGTGGAACAGGCAAAGGGAGATATCTGGTTTGAAACTGTTGAGGGGGTGGGGACTTCTTTTTTTGTAAAGCTGCCTATATTACGGGTAACACCTTATGAGAACTAACCTGGCTTTTTCAGGACGGCTTTGTGCAGTGAGCAGTAATTTTATGTTTAATCAAATCCCTTTTGTTTTCTTTCGTGAACTTATAAATTCTTCAAAGGCTGGTAAGCTAAAGCTGCTCAGGTTATGTTGTTTAGTGAGTCCGGCTTTTTGTGCGGACAATACTCCGTAACGGATATCATCAAATCCATGAATGTAATGAGCATCAGGATCAATCGAAATAAGCACGTTTTTTACAAGCGCATAATTGATGTAACGCCAGTCCATATCGAGCCTGCGGGGGTGTGCGTTTAATTCTATCACCACATTATTCTCAGCGCAGGCATCTATTATTACTTTGTGGTTTACCGGGTAGCCGTTGCGGCTTAGCAATAGTCTGCCCGTCATATGTCCAAGTATGGTAGTAAAAGGATTTGAAATAGCGCGTAGCAACCGTGTCATTGCTTTTTGTTCGGTCATTTTTAAGTTTGAGTGCACTGATGCGATAACCAGGTCGAATGTAGCCAGGATATTGTCGGAGTAATCGAGTGTGCCATCGTTAAGAATGTCGCATTCGATGCTTTTGAAAATCTTAAAAGGAGATAACTGCGAGTTTAGTTCATCAATATGTTTCTGTTGTTCCCTGATGCGATCTTCCTGCAGGCCATTGGCATAAAATGCGCTCTTGCTATGATCGCTTATCACCAGGTACTCTAATCTGTTGTTTATGCAGGCTCTTGCCAATTCTTCGATAGTGCTGTTTCCATCACTCCAGTTACTGTGACAGTGAATGATGCCTTTGATATCCGTAGTTTGAATAAGAGATGTGGCAGGAGGACGGTTAAAAACTTCTTTGTCTTCCCTCAGAAAAGCAGGAATAAAAGCATGTTGCACTGCATTGAATACATCTTCTTCAGATCGCATCATTGCCGAATCAACAGGAAGTGACTTTAAGTTTAAGGCGTCGAGAAAGTCTTTGCTGGAGCTTGTTTCTACCAGGGTTAGAAAAAACTTGTCTCTGCTGGTAAATTGAAACCGAACTTGTATTCCTTCTGCACCTTTAAATAAAATTTCATCAGCTGTTTCAGTTTCAACAGAGAAACCCAGGGCATCAAAGAAGTTTTTAAGCTGTATAACGGGGATGGTGGTGATCCAGTCAACAGTATTGATGATCTCAAGCTGTCTTTTGTATTCTCCGGTTAATTCGCTTTGGTGTTGAGGGAATGCTTCTTTTATTTTCTGATCGATGTCAAGTGCTGATTTCTCGGCTTCAGCATACAAGTATGATCCTTTGCTCTTCATGTAAAACTCTATCGCATCCTGTACGTTCTTTTGTGTTTTTTCACCAAAGCCTTTATAAAGTAGTAAGCGGTTCTCATTACAGGCGTACAACAATTCTCCGAGAGATTCTATTTCCATTTCTTTCCAGATAGTGGAAATTTTTTTGGGACCGATGCCTTTGATGAGCAGCATTTCCATGACTCCTGCAGGCGTTTTAAAAATCAATTCTTTTAACTGGCCAAGCTCACCGGTGCTTAATATTTCAATTATCTTTTTGCCTATGTTATCTCCAATCCCTTTGTAAGTAAAGATCTTCTCCTGCTCAATTTCTGAAAGTTGAACGGGTAATTTCTCTATGTTAAAAGCGGCAATGGAGTAGGACTTTGATTTAAAAGAGTTTTCACCATGGATGTCCATTACTTTGGAAAGCAACGAAAACTGATCGGCTATATGGTAGTTGTCGAAAGGCATTGCAAAGAATTAA
>JBBPYM010000463.1:0-2435 GCA_038199905.1 Chitinophagales bacterium
CGTTTCGCTGGCAAGTAATTCTTTTAGCGAAGATTTTCCGCGTGTGCCCGAGATAGGATTGATAAGATAAATGATCTTCCGCATGTTTAATTTTTTGCGCCATAAAGATTCTCCCAGTCAGAGTCAGCCAAGAAAGGCTTCGTGTCCCTTTGTGCCTTTGCGTCTTCGTGGCGAAGACAGTTCGCTTTTCAAAGCTACCATCTTATGAGCGCACTGGCCCATGTAAAGCCACTTCCGAAAGCAGCAAGACATACCAGGTTGCCCTCTTTAATTTTTCCTTCCTGCCAGGCTTCGCATAACGCAATAGGGATGGAAGCAGCTGTGGTATTACCATAGCGCTGGATATTATTATAAACCTGGTCATCACGCAGCTGTAGTTTTTGCTGAACGTACTGGCTGATCCGAAGGTTGGCCTGGTGGGGCACCAGCATATCAATATCTGTTGATTTCAATCCATTTGCCTGCAAAGCCTCCATAATGACCTCCGGAAATTTTATCACTGCTTTTTTAAAAACAGATGGCCCGTCCATAACGGGGAAGTTTTGTGCCTTGTCTATCATATTATGGCTCATAAACATATTACTGAGTTCTGCTTCATCAAAATCAGCTACCGGTTCAGGTGCCCAATGATTAGCATGCGTGCCGGGGTTAAACATCGCCAGGATTTCGGCACTTTGGCCATCACTGTGCAGGTGGGTACTTAATATTCCCTGTCCTTCCCCCGTTGCAGGTTGCAGAACTACGGCCCCTGCACCATCACCAAATATTACGCTTACATTCCTGCTTCGTGTATTGAAGTCAAGACCGAAAGAATGTTTCTCACTTCCTATCACCAGTACGTTTTTATACATTCCCGACCTGATAAACTGGTCGGCCACGCTAAGGGCATAAATAAATCCACTGCATTGATTGCGAACATCAAGTGCCCCAACCTCTTTCATTTTCAGGGCCCGCTGCACCAGCACACCGCAGCCAGGAAAATAATAGTCGGGACTCAATGTTGCAAATACTATAAAGTCAATTTCCTGTGGCGTTGTGCCGGCCCTTTCAATGGCTATTTTTGCGGCTTCCACGCCCATTGTAGTTGTTGTTTCGCCTGTGCGGTCGGCAAATCTTCTTTCTTTTATACCGGTTCGTTCCTGTATCCATTCATCAGTGGTATCCATATACTTCATCAGGTCCTGGTTGGTGATTACATTCGCGGGAACATACATCCCGATACCCTTTATTCTTGATCTAATCATAACAAGCAACGTTTAAATGGTAAATTACGAAACAAACATCTTTTGATCTCCAAACATTTTAATAGGCATCGGCCTTCAGTCTTCTACAGATTTGCTGGTTTCAGATTTGCCAATCGTTGCCAGGAACTGTTACCAAAAGGGCCAATTTAAGGTGAACATGACGGCACTATCTACTACCTTTGTTTACTATTTTTCAAAAGATTAATGATTTTTATTAATGAGCAATGCTAATTTATCGGAACAGGAGATCATTCGAAGGGATAAACTTACTGAAATATACAAGTTAGGTATTGATGCGTATCCTGCAGCATCTTACCCTGTAAACAATAGTTCCGCTGATATAAAACAGCAATATAAAGGTGAAGAAAATAAAGCTGATTTCGCCAATGTTTGTGTAGCTGGCCGGATCATGAGTATCCGCGACATGGGCAAAGCAAGTTTTGCGGTACTCCAGGATGCCGTGGGCAAGATCCAGTTGTATGTGAAAAGAGACGAGATATGCCCTTCTGAAGATAAAACCCTTTACGATAAGGTATGGAAACACATGCTGGACCTTGGCGACATCATTGGTGTGAAGGGTTATGTATTTACTACAAAAACCGGCGAAACCTCTATCCATGTGCTGGAGCTTACACTATTATCAAAATCACTAAAACCGCTGCCGGTTGTGAGGCAAAAAGACGGTGAAACCTTTGATGAGGTAACCGACCCTGAATTTCGTTATCGCCAACGCTATGCTGACCTGATCGTAAATCCGAATGTTAAAGAAACATTTATCAAGCGTACCAAATTGATGAATGCTATTCGCGAGTTCCTGAATGAAAAAGGTGCGCTTGAAGTTGATACGCCAGTATTGCAATCTATTCCGGGCGGGGCAGCAGCGAGACCATTTGTTACGCATCATAATGCGCTGGATACCACGTTTTACTTGCGGATTGCAAACGAACTCTACCTCAAGCGCCTTATCGTTGGAGGTTTTGACTGGGTGTATGAGTTCAGTCGCAATTTCCGCAACGAAGGAATGGACAGAACGCATAATCCAGAATTTACCGTACTTGAGTTTTATGTCGCCTACAAAGATTATTTCTGGATGATGGAAACAACTGAGCAGATGCTCGAAAAAGTTGCGATAGCTACAAACGGTTCTCCGATAGCTTTGATGGGAGATACTGAAATTAATTTCACTGCACC
>JBBPYM010000464.1:0-2376 GCA_038199905.1 Chitinophagales bacterium
ACAAGCTGGCCTGCCGGAATTCCAAAGAAGAAGTCGCAAATGGAGAATAGATACCATGCAATCACTAGAAATTTCAGGCGGTTAATACACGAACGCACAGGTATTTCCTGGACAAGCGCATGGTATTATGCAGCGATGATGTCCGATTATTTTTCAGTTTCTATGCGTCTCACGAAGGGAAAGATTAAAAAACAGTTTGATTTCTCCAAAAATAACATTGTCAAAGTTTTGATGCAGCTTTCGCAAAAGACTGCAGGGCTCACTGGCACAAAATCGATTAGCCTCCTGGAGGCAGCGTACCATATGGCCGAATACCTGCAGCACGGTGATAATATCAGCGAAGAGGAGAAATTAATAATTCAAAAGGACTGCACAATATTACATAGCCAAATGTATCCCAATCTCAAGAAAAACTTTATAGAAGCAGACTGCTTTAAAACATTTCCTTACTTATTGCCAAATTCTGTTGATAATTGATATTTTAAGATATATTCTCCCGTTCTAAAAGAAATTTACGCCAACACTTGCAGAACTGAATTAATTATCGTAATATTACGATATATAAGACAAACTGATGGGACTTACCAAATCGGAAATATTTACTGATAAGCAAAACAAGCTTGCTCTTAGGATGAAGGCCCTTGCACATCCTGCCAGGATTGCTATTATTCAACAATTAATAAAAGCAAATACCTGTATCTGTGGCGACCTGGTAGAGGAACTCGGTCTTGCCCAGGCAACCATTTCCCAACATCTGAAAGAATTAAAAAATGCTGGACTGATTAAAGGAACCATCGAAGGAACGAGTGTATGTTACTGCATTGATGAAAAGGTGTGGAAACAATTCAGGAAAGAAGTTGATGCGTTCTTTGTAACCTACCAACCAGCCGATAACTGCTGCTAATTTTTTTATACCAATATATCGTAATATTGCAATAAACCGTTTAATTTAAACAAAATGAATACAGCCGAAAACTTAAAAGAGATCGTAAAACAGAAATACAGCGAGATCGCTTTGCAGAACAAGGAAGATAACCAGGCATCCTGCTGCGGCGCCGGCGGTTGCTCAACGGAGGTCTATAACATCATGAGTGACGACTACACCTCTCTTGAGGGTTATAAGCCAGATGCTGACCTTGGTCTGGGTTGCGGCTTGCCAACACAGTTTGCAAAGATCAAACCGGGAAACACAGTTATTGATCTTGGTTCAGGCGCAGGCAATGACTGTTTTGTAGCACGCGCTGAAACAGGTGAGACCGGTAAAGTGATAGGTATTGATTTTACGCCAGCCATGCTTGAAAAGGCCAGGACAAACGCTGAAAGAAATGGCTTCAATAATGTAGAGTTCCGCCACGGCGATATCGAGCACATGCCAGTAAGCGCGAATACCGCTGACGTTGTAGTAAGCAACTGCGTTTTAAACCTGGTACCTAATAAAGACGGCGTTTTCAAAGATATTTTAAGGGTGCTGAAACCCGGAGGTCATTTTAGTATATCTGATATCGTACTGATTGGAGCACTTCCTGAAGCCCTTAGAAAAGATGCTGAAATGTACGCTGGGTGCGTATCCGGAGCCATTCAAAAAGATGACTACATGGAACTGATCAAGCGCAATGGCTTTGAAAACATCATTATACAAAAACAAAAGTCCATTGTTGTGCCTGACGATATTCTCAGAAATTATCTGAATGATGACGAATTGAAAGACTTTAAAACAGGAACAACAGGCATTTATAGCATTACCGTTTATGCTGAAAAACCTTCCTCGGTTACAAGCTGCTGCGGTCCTGATTGTTGCGCCTGATAAGAATAAACGAATGGCATAGCATCTTTGACCAAAGGCGACCGGTAACTGGTTCACGTAACATGTAAAAGTGGTATTGCTGCCGGGAATGCCACTTTTTAAATAAAGACAATTAAAAGGCAGCAATGGCTATCTATTGGGCATTCGAAGTAGAGGCAATATTGTAAGCAATTTTTCTCTGTCTGCCTTTATAACTCGCTAATTGCATGGTCTTCCTTTTAGGCATAGAACCCTGACCACAAATAAAAACCACATCAAGGTCTTTAAATGTATTCTTCATTTATAAAGTTTTTCTTGATAAGTCAGCAACCTTTGTCTTCAGCCTTTAGTAACAAAGATACCGTGCATTGATCTGCTGATAGCTGATAGCTGAAGGCTGACAGCCAAATAATAAAAGATAAAAAACTCTTTATTTAAATTATCGTTACCTTTACGCCCTAAAATAAATTATGTTTTCAAAAACATGTGAGTATGCGATTCGGGCTGTGATCTTTATTGCACAGAAATCGGAACATGGAGTTAAAATCGGCATTAAAGAAATATCCACGGGTATAAATGCCCCTGGACATTTC
>JBBPYM010000465.1:0-11867 GCA_038199905.1 Chitinophagales bacterium
GTAACCCTTGTTACCAAAACACCCGCATTTAAATTAAAATGTTGTTTCACATCGGCAGTAAGCGGAGCGAAAGTGGCTCCAAGCCTGTTGTATACTTCCTTGAGGGCTCTATAACTTTTGGCTTCAGTTGTTTTGTTTTTTGCCACAGCTTCAGCGAGCAGTGTTGCAGAGACTGTAGCGGTAGCGCCATTGCGTTGGTAGGTTAATTTAATGATGTCGCCTGGTTTTTGTCTTGCAATTCTTTCAGAAAACTCTGTTGACGAACTGATTAGTATGCCATCTATGCTTTGAATAATGTCACCTTCTTTAAGGCCAGCTGCAGCAGCAGCACTTTCATTTTGCACACCAATTATATAAACGCCTTTTACCAAGGCAGGGTTGAGACCCTTTTGTATCAGGTATTGGTCTTCTGCAGATGGCGCCGGAAAGGAAACACCTAACACACCTCGTTTAACTACTCCAAAGGTCTTTAAATCATCCAAAATCTTTTTTGCCAGGTTTACAGGTATGGCAAAAGCATAACCAGCATAACTGCCGGTTTGCGACGCTATGGCTGAATTAATGCCGATCAATTCTCCATCGGTGTTAACAAGTGCACCTCCGCTATTGCCGGGGTTAATGGCAGCATCGGTTTGAATAAATGATTCAACAGCCATGTTACCTTCAGGTGCCGCATTGTTTTGCGTATTATCTGTGCCTGGCCGATTTATGATGCCAATGCTTCTTGCTTTGGCACTTACAATGCCGGCAGTTACGGTTGTATTAAGGGAAAGGGGAAAGCCTACGGCTAAGACCCATTCTCCTATTTGCACTTTGTCAGAATTTCCAAGTTTTACAACAGGTAGATTGTTAGCCTCTACTTTTATCAGCGCCAGGTCAGTATTGGGATCACGGCCAACTAATTTTGCGGAAAGGGTTCGTTTGTCGGGAAGTATAACGTCGATAGCAGAGGCTTTCTCCACTACATGATTATTTGTTGCTATAAATCCATCAGGACTTATAATAACACCTGATCCTGACGCTCCATAATCTGACGAGGCATCAAAATGAATTTTTATATGCACTACTGCCGGCATCACCATTTTCGCCGCCATCACAAAATCTACATTACCATTTGCAGCGTTTCCGGGAGTAGCAATTTCTGTTGCCGTCGTTGAACCTTTTCCTATACCGCCACCTTGATCTGTGCTGTGACCATCGGTACAACTAAGGGCTACACTTTGCAGAATTATAAACAAAACCGGAAGGATGGTGTGCGACTTATTCATATTGGCGGTGTTATTTTAATTAGAAAGTTACTTATGAGAAATAAACCGTCCATAATAATTTTTAAGGTTAGCCTCGTAGGCTGTACTTACCTCTTTTGACGCATCGTATTCCGGGCTATTTTTAACTTGCTCAACAGAGGCATTTACAATGACCTCTGAAGTTTCCCAACGAATTTCTTTTATCCAGTCAGGCGATATGGTTACCTTCTTTCCGGGAAACCAGTTTCCAGTGTCAACTACCATGTACTGTATCGTCCAATTACTGTCATCAACTATAAAATCCTCCACATCGCCGATAGTATCATCTAATGCATGAATGCCATAGCCCTGCAGGTTTTTAGCGCTTCGTAAATGAGGATCGCCATCTGCCACAGCGTTAGGATTGTTTGTGCTGTTTTTTACTGCTTCCTCCATAGGCACGGATGACATGGGCATCATCATGCCAGTAGTACCAATACCACCAGCCCAAACGCCGCCACCCCAGTAATTTGTCCAGGAATAATGTGCAAACAAATCTATTTCGTGAGCCCGCGAAACTGGCTGGTCGGTGTCTATATCCGGACTGTTTTTAATTTGCTCTTTGGTTAGGTTAACAGGGAATGTTTCATTTGTCCAATCACATTGTAAAAGCGCTGCTGGTGAAATCAGCACTTTACGGTTTGAAAGCCAATTGCCGGTTTCTACAACGAGATAGCGTATCGTCCACGTTACATCGTCAAAATAAAAATCCTTTACGTTTCCTATCTCGCCATCCAGGGCACCCATTGTAAAACCCATCAGATTTTTAAAATTTCTCTTCATATTTTTCTTTTTAAACTGTGATGAATGATGAAGGCAGGTAAAAACCATTTCAATTTTTAAAATGGTTATTACACCGCCTTCACCATCAAAGTAATTACTGGAATAGTAAGACAGAAGCATTTGCTAAAAGGACCTATACATGTATTGCCTGCAGGCTAAGGAAACGTTATTTAACCGGGCTGCATCACAACTAATCAGTAGCTGCTGCATCGCATGCTTGTAACGAATTCTGTTATTTAGCAAAAGAAGATACTGCTATTCCTATGTTATTAAAGGTATCGAATATAACTTCATTAGTAGAAAGTATATTTTACCGCTGGCTATGATTTATGGTTGAACTATCATATTATTTTAAATTTTTTTGTTAATGTTAATGCAGGTAGCCGCAGGCTGGCGACGACGGCTGATGGCGGGTTAGCTGACAGCCGAAGCTATAAAAGTTTTTTAACTGGATTACAGTTACTTTTATACAAGCTTTCATCCAACAACAACATCATGATAAGTAAAAGTTTATTCCGCCGGTGCATGCTCGTAAGTTTATCTGCACTGGTTTTTATCAGTCACGTATATGCGCAGAAAAAGCCTGCAAAGAGTGACTGGGTGCAACTTTTTAACGGTAAGGATCTGAAGGATTGGATCGTTAAAATAAATCACCACGAGGTTGGTGAAAATTTTGGTAACACTTTCCGCGTAGAAAATGGCATTATGCAGGTGCGGTATGATAATTACCCTGTATTTAATGAGCAGTTCGGCCATCTTTATTATAAGCAACCTTACTCTTATTATCACCTTGTTGTAGAATACCGTTTTGTAGGTGAGTGGAGAAAAGATGCACCCGGTTATACAATCAAGAACAGCGGATTTATGTTTCACTCCCAGGATCCGCGAACGATGCCAAAGGAACAGAACTGGCCCATATCAGTGGAATTTCAACTGCTTGCCGGGCTGGGAGATGGCAAGTCGCGGCCGACTGGTAATATGTGCTCACCGGGTACCGAAGTTATTTACAAAGGCAAAATGGATCCCAGGCATTGTATAGAATCCAGTTCTAAAACTTATGAAGGCGAGCAATGGGTGCGCGCGGAACTGATCGTTCTCGGCGATTCCCTTGTGACGCATATCATAAATGGCGATACAGTTCTTCAATATTCAAAGCCGCAAATTGGGGGAGGCGTTGTTTCTGGTTTTGATCCGGCATTTAAACAAGATGGCAAACTACTGTCTACTGGTTTTATTGCCATGCAGAGCGAAGGTCAGCCGATCGATTTTAGAAAAGTTGAGATCTTAAACCTCGAAGGCTGCATGGATCCTACATCTAAAAACTATCGGCCTTACTATATTAAAGCGGATGTTACCAAGTGTAGATGAGCATTGGGTTAGGTAATCATTTGCTTCCTGGTTTAGTTCTAAAGCATTAATTGCAAAGGCCGCAAAGAGGAAGCGCATAGGCCCACAAAGAAGTCTCTTTGCGCAACTCTGCGCTTCCTCTTTGCGTACTATGCGGTTGAATAAGATGCTAATCATACGGGAACCTGATTTTAATCAGGAATTTACGAGCATGCAGCCCTTATCTTTGCTTTTGCAATATCACTGAAACCCGACCATTAAACCATATCCTGAAAGATCAAAAAGAGCTTTTGTTCTATGAAGACTAAATCTCTTATGGAAAACCCCGCGTATTACGTTGGGGTTTTTCATTTTAATTAAGACCGCCCTTTCTTGTTGAAAGTTTCTGCTCAGGCCAGGCACCAGCCTCCCCGGTTTTCGGGTTAACAGGCAATGTGGCTTTTTCCCTCGACGCTTTTTGCGGATCTTCACTTGCCAGGTATGCCAGTACCGCGGCCAGGATTGCATTATTTCGAACATCATCGAATACAATTTTATCGTAAGTATCCCTGTTTGTGTGCCAGGTATAAGTACCATAGGACCAGCTCAGGGAGCTTAAAGAAAATGCAGGAACACCCACCGCCACAAAGGAAGCGAAATCTGACCCTCCTGCTCCGGGCACTCCCGGGAAACTCGTTGTTATAAACTGCCTGATAGTGTCGGGTACTTTGGACAACCATCGGCCAAGGTAATCCTGCGCTTGTGCAAAGCCTTGTCCGGCAAGATTTGTTACGCGCCCGGTGCCGTTATCCTGGTTAAAAAGCACCTGTATATTTTTTACAATTTCAGGGTGATCTTCCACAAAGGCCCTCGACCCATTCAGCCCCTGCTCCTCACTACCCCAGTGGCCAACCATGATGGTCCTCTTAGGGTTCGGGTATAGCTTTTTCAACAGGCGCATCGCTTCCATCATGGTGAGTGTGCCAGTACCATTATCTGTTGCGCCGGTGCCACCATCCCAGGAATCAAAATGCGCGGAAAGCATTACATACTCATGGGGCTTTTCAGTTCCTTTTATTTCTGCTATTGTGTTGAAAGTGGGCACCATTCCCAGATCTTTCGATTCGGTAAGGACGCTTATTTTTGGTTTCTCACCTGATTCCTGCAGCCTGTAAAGGAGGCCGTAGTCTTCCAGTGCCAGGTCAACAGTCGGGATCTTTAAGGTTGATGCGCCAAAAATTTTGTTCACGCCAAACCCTGCTGACCAGTTGGAAGTGATTATACCAGCGGCGCCTGCTTTTTCCAGCGCCAGCACGAGTGTCTTTGTAAGATGACCGGTTTTGCTGATTCTGGACCTCCATGCCTCCGTTTGATCGGTTCTGGCGTTTTTCATTTTTTCAAAAGACTCCTTTGTAGCAAACTCCTGCCAATTATAATCAGGTCTTCCGGTGGGCTGGTTCATGGAGATCATTACAAATTTGCCTTTAACATTTGGAAGCCAGGCTTTGAAAGCAAGAGAGTCTTTTACTTCGGCAAGGATGATGAGTTCGGCTATTACGGATTTGCCTTTGGTGGAAGGACTCCAGGCCAGTTGTGTACCTTCTAATGATCTTACACGAGGATACAGCATGTCAATATGTGATATACCTCTTTCCCATCCACGCCATTCTCCCCATTTTTCGTTCCGCGCGGTTATGCCCCAGCCCGCGTATTTACTAACTGCCCAATCATGGGCCTTCTTCATTTGCGGTGTTCCTACCAGTCGTGGTCCAATGCCATCTATCAACTCAAGGGCGAGTTTTTCAAGCTGCGAATTGTCCGTTGCCTCTTTCAAAATACTGGCTATTGTTAACGAATCTTTACCCTGCGCAACGCAAGCACCTGAGGATAAAAGAAATATAATAAAAATAATGTTTTGAGCGCCTTTGGCAAATCTGCGTGTAAAAATCAAAGAGTATCGTATCATGGGGCGAATGTAAATAATCATCAGCATTCACACCCATTTTAAATGCTAAAAACTGACGTAAAATGATTTGATAGTTCCTTTACATTTATGATTTATTCTGTAATAAGTTATCTCATGTTTGGTAAATTCAAAAGCCGGGCTTTCCTGGTCAGTTACGTTAAAACAGCCAGAGGAACGCCCGGTGCGTAGAAAAAAAGAGCAACACATTCCATCTGATCCAGCAGAACGGCCCCTCGTAGAATTGTTCAGTTATCAGGAACAGGGCTCGTCGACTAATTTTTACATGCTGCTGTTCCTGTTTTTTTAGGCCACGAAGCCACGAAGGCACTAAGGAGCACAATGGATCTTCGTGTTTCTTATTGCCTACGGGGCTGGGCCATATGTCATCATGCAAAGAGCTCGTTCAGGCTATTC
Source organism: Chitinophagales bacterium (assembly GCA_038199905.1). Lineage (GTDB taxonomy): Bacteria > Bacteroidota > Bacteroidia > Chitinophagales > Chitinophagaceae > JADCRZ01. The sequence continues at coordinate 5,776 of JBBPYM010000465.1, forward strand.
TAACTGTTTCGCCATGCCGGGTTCAGTAGGTTACCGTATTTAGTAAGGATCCGAAACCCATCACTACAAAACAACGCTTTTTATTTTCCGGTACGATCCCCACAGTGGTCATAATTTATAATTAATTGTGGTGCAAGCAAATATTAGGGTAGGAGGCGGATAGCCGTAGGATTTATGACATAAGTAAATATAATCATAAAGCTCATTCACGATTCATAACAAATTCCAGCGGGTTTATCACACCGATAATTTCTCCTTTCAATTTTAGTGCATTTTGCAGCTGATTTACAATGAGCAACCAGTCATCCCTGCAATTTGCCGTTCAATACAAAACACTGTTCTATGTAATGTAAGGTACTTACTTTTGAACTGTAATACTTAATGGCAAGTACTAAATAAAAAAACTTTACTCACATGTTTAAATTAATGACCCTTCTAACTGTAATGAACCTTGCTTTTTTAAGCAGCCAGGCACAAGTAAAATCCGGCAGGATCACAGGAAATGTGATTGATGGTACCGCTAAAAGCATTGAAGCTGCCAGCATTTCCCTGTTGCACGCAAAAGATTCTTCCGTACTTAAAATGGCAACATCGAACAAAAAAGGAGAATTTGGCTTTGAAAACCTGGCAGAAGGGAACTACCTGGTTTCTATATCTGCAGTAGGGTATCAAACGTTGTATTCAAAAATTGCAGGAATCAATGCTGCCAATTATTCTGTGATGTTAAAAACGATGACGTTGGAAGACAGAGCAAAGAACCTTAGTTCAGTAACAGTGGTTGCGAAAAGGCCGTTGATTGAACAGAAAGCAGGTAAAACTGTGATAAACGTAGACGCTTCTCCCACGAACACAGGCTTGAATGCCCTGGAGCTGCTGGAAAAAGCGCCGGGTGTCTCCGTTGACAACGATGGTAATATCAGCGTTCGCGGCAAACAGGGCGTTTTAATAATGGTTGATGGCAAGCCCACCTATATGAGCGGCCCCGATCTTGCAGCTTTGTTAAAAACGATGCAGGCAAATAGCCTGGACCAGATTGAAATAATGACCAATCCACCAGCCAAATATGATGCATCAGGCAATTCGGGAATCATCAATATCAAAACAAAAAAAGGCATCATCAAGGGCATGAATGGGAATGCTAATTTAAATTATAACCAGGGGATTTACGGACGGGTAAACGGGGGCGTGAACATTAATTACCGCAATAACAAACTTAATATTTTCGGCGGTTTTAATGGCGGCACTTACGAAGGGTTTAACAAGATGACTATTGACCGGAAATTTTATGGTAAAGACAAAATTACGCAAGATGGCAGTGCGGACCAGGTTACCAGGACTAACTATGACGGCAGTTATGAAAATGTAAAATTCGGTATTGATTACTATTTCTCAAAAAAGGACGTCGCCGGCTTCGTGGTGAATGGCAATTTTAATGATAACCACCGGAACCCTGTTGGCGACAGCTATATCAGGGATGTCACAGGCAAAACTCAGTATAAACTTGGCTCTTCCGGAAATGACAGGCAATTGGGAGCTAATCTTTCATCCAACTTTAATTATAAACACAGTTTTGATTCCACAAACAGGGAGCTGAGTGCAGATGCAGATTATGTTTATTACAACACAAAAAACAACCTTGAGCTTAATACACTCAGCTTTGACGCGGATGATGTAAAAAATGGCAATACGATTGTATTAAGGGGCAATATACCATCGGCTATAAATATTTACAGCGCCAAAATAGACTATGTTCACCCTTTTGAAAGATCATTGAAACTTGAAACAGGGGTAAAAACAAGTTTTGTACATACAGACAGCAAAGTTGCGTATGACCGTAACAATGGTGCCGGGTGGAGCAAAGATGGCAGAAGCAATCATTTTGTGTATGATGAACATATAAACGCTGCCTATGTGATCGTTTCCAAGTCGATAAAAAATCTGGAACTGAATGCAGGACTGCGTTTAGAGAACACTGTCTCCAGGGGCCATCAGCTTACCAATGATTCTACTTTCAGGCGTAACTATACCAATCTTTTTCCTAACCTTGGTGTAGGATTTAACGCAAATAAAAAGAACCAGTTAAATTTTAGTTACAGCCGCAGGGTATCCCGTCCGGATTATGGAGACTTGAACCCCTTCGTGTCATTTATAGATTCCCTCACTTATTCAAAGGGTAACCCTTACCTGCAACCGCAGTTCACCAATAACTTCGAAATTAGCCATACTTATAACCGGTTTCTTACTACAACAGTGAATTATACTCACACCAATGACATTATTACTTCTTTACTAAAGCAGGATAACGAAAAAAGAACTACTTATCAAGTTCGGGAAAATTTCAGCAGCATGAAACAGTTTGGCCTGGCTGTTACGGCAAATATCCCGGTGAAAAAATGGTGGAGCGTTAACGTGTACACGAACATTTATAAGAATAACTACAGCGGATTGTACCAAAATGTGCCGGTGGAAATGGGTGTTACAAGTTTTAATGGTAATATCAGCAACACCCTGGTATTCGGGAAAGGATGGAGCGGTGAACTAAGCGGCTGGTACCGAACAAGAGCAGCAGAAGGTCTATTAATTGTCAACAGCATGGGCGCGCTCAATACGGGTATTTCAAAACAGGTATTAAAAACCAAGGGTACTGTAAAATTTGGTGTCCAAGACATTTTAAATACCCAGCAGTTCAGCGGGTTTGCAAAATACAGTGATGTTAACCTGCAGATTGCCGGCAGGCGAGATTCAAGATCAGTGAATATTAGCTTCAATTACCGCTTCGGCAAAAAAGATATTCCTTCAGCACGCAGAAAAACCGGGGGATCAGATGATGAACAAAACCGGGTGAAAACCGGCGGAAATTAAACTTTATTGTATGACGGAGACTGAAAGGTTTCAGCGCAAGCTGGAGCCTTTTTTTTATCTGGCAACCTTGAGAACCGTCTTTCCATAATCATTCTAAAATAGAACTGAAAATCACGCTACCTCCATAACAGTTTCAATGTATTGTAATTGAGAGGGATTTAAAATTGAGGGGCTACTGAAGCCATTGAACTGGATGATGATCTCTTCTTCCGTGGCATCCTGTACTATTCCATCCATGAGGTCTTCTTCATAAGCGAATAATGCCCGGTCGCCTGCTTTAAAATTGTGTAACATAAAATAGATTTAATTTTTTATAAGATATAAATTGAAATTGCAATGTCAGTGCCAATTTAAACTGCCCAGACTTGTTTACTGCTATTAAAAGTTTCTAATTTAAAATCGGTTCAAATTCTTGTGCTTCTTGCTTTTTCGCCCGATGATCTAAAACATTAAGTTTCAATAATCTTTTGGCTTCCTAAGCTTTCAACAAGGTGGGGAGGACATGAAAATTCAAGCAGAAAGGATCGAAAACCAGCTTGGATGTTAACAATGCAATCACATTTATTTTGTGGAGATCTGCCAAAGATTCTCAGTAACTGAGACAGTTTGTCCAGCCATTACCCAATAATTGTGGCACCAACTTGTGGGATGTTAAAGATGACATGCCGGATTTGTCATAATGTTTGTTTTAACCGCAAAAAAACGCCAAGAAGAAGCGCAGAGAAACGCAAAGGTACTCTGTGGCCCTTTGCGCTTCCTCTTCGCGTTCCTCCTATGCGGTTAAAACAAACCGAATCTCAAAAGGCTCATTCAATGGGATGGGTGGCATAAAAAATGCAAAATTGTTTTGCCGGTATAATTCATTGATCCACCGGTTTGTAAAAAAGTTATTATGCGTGTATTAAGTCTTGTAGTTGTAATTTTGGCATTTTCCTGTTCTACGCCGCAACAATCTATCTTTTCAAAAAGATCACCCCATGAGCAATATTCAGCCAACCTGTCGGATGCACGTTTAAAACGCACCGCATTGGGACAATCATGGTTCAGCGCTGCGTCGAAAGCTTTGCAGCAGCCGCTTCCCATTAGTTTGCCTTACCAGGAAAATGGGTATTTCTCTGCTGATGATCCGGATGCACAAGGTTATCGTTTTGCTGCCCGGCGCGGTGAACAGGTAATGATCAGTTATACGAAGAATACTTCGAGGGAGTTTACACTTTTTCTTGATCTCTGGGATTATGTTGAGAACGGATCTCCCAAATTGTTGGCAAATTCTGACACATCGTCAACAGTGTTACAATACGAAGTTAAAAAGGATGGCAATTTTATACTTCGCTTACAACCCGAATTGTTGGCGAGCCTGGATTATACGCTTACTATAAAGACTGCTCCGAGCCTGGGTTTTCCGGTTGCGGTAGCGCATAACCCACGAATTGGAAGTTTCTGGGGAGATCAACGGGATGCCGGTGCAAGGAGCCACGAGGGACTTGACATTTTTGGAGCTTTTCGAACACCCGTCATCGCAGCCGCCGATGGTGAGGTCAGTTCTGTTACTATCAACCGACTAGGTGGTAAAGTAGTATTCATGCGACCGCAGGATAAGAATTATGCGCTTTATTACGCACACCTGGATTCACAAACGGTAGCTGCTGGTCAGCGGGTTAGCATGGGTGATACTTTAGGACTTATGGGCAACACGGGTAATGCGAAAAATACACCTACTCATTTGCACTTCGGTATCTATGCCACTGGCGGCGCAATCGATCCACTGCCGTTTATTAATCGTAACCGTCCCGAGCCAGCGGCTATTACCGCATCAAGGCTGCGTCTGAATCAATATGCACGCAGCAACAAGGCTGGCTCAGTGTTAAGCAAGCCGGAAAAAAACGCAACAAAAGTGGCTGCCCTGGAAACAAACGGTATTTTCAGGATTAAGGCTGCTGCTGGTTCCTGGTATAAAGTGCGTTTGCCCGATGAGCAGCAGGGTTTTGTTGCGGCGAACCTTATCAGTACACCAAATCCGCTGCGGACACTAACGGTAAGAGACAAAAGATATCTATTAGACCGGCCTGATAGTAGCGCTTCAACCAAAGTATCTATGGAGAAAGGGGCAAAGGTTGCAATACTTGGAAAGTTCGGCAATTATTTTTACGCAGCCGTTGATGGGCACACGGGTTGGTTGCTGAACACTGAGATCCGTTAACCTATAAGGTTTCGATGGTTAGATAACTCGAATTCAACGTAACCTCATAGGTTTTAAACAGGGGCCCCGTCTTAAACCTATAAGGTTGAGCACTTTGTTATGACATTTCGATTGTAAACCTTATAGGTTACCCATCGCCTTTATGATGATGATATGACCAGCCCTCAAACATAATTGCTGCAAGCTGGTTCACCTTTTTAACACCACTTTTCCATACTCGCGGGCAGCGTTCTGGTTGTAATAAACAAGCGCGCCGGTTGTTATTTTTAAAATATAACCAGTATCTGATTTGGTTGACACGGTGCCATTTATAATGGTATTAACAACAAAGGTTTTGTTATCTGGAAGCAACCTGTAAACAGTGGTATCTAAATAGGAAATGGGAACACCTCCGTAAGAATACACTTTGCCATCAGCACGGAAGTCTGAATATTGGGTGGTAGTAATTTTGTATGCATAGATGGCATTCGATGTCATTCCTGTAGACGGGTAGAGATAAACCGAGTCAATGGTCCACTTATTTTGCAACAGTACAGACACAGATGCAGACTCGGTAGAACTTTTGTCCTTTTTAGAACAGGAGCAAACTGCCGTTGTCAAACACAATATAAGGATGAGTTTGTTCATAGATAAGGATTTTAAAGGATGAAATTTGACCTTTTATCTTACAACGCTAAAAAAACGATAAAATTTCATTGGCACAGCAGAAGCCAACATAAAGAACGAAGGGCCACAAAGTACTAAACTTCGTGGCCCTTTGTTCTTTATGTTGGCTGCTGCCATTGTTATCTATCGTTTATCCCACCAAACTTTAGAAACGTATGTGTCGCCCTTTGTCAACCTCGCCGCGGCAGCCTTGTAATTTTCTGTATTTAGCAATGCTTCCCTGGATGAATAAATGGTACGACGGGGTATTGTGCCATTTGTTGAACCGGCAAAAGGACCCGGTGCAAGCGTAGGATATCCCATCCTTCTCCACTCAGTAAATGCTTCATATGAGCGACCAAACAACTGTATCCATTTCTGGGTA
>JBBPYM010000466.1:0-2445 GCA_038199905.1 Chitinophagales bacterium
GATCCTATTCCTTCGCTCTTGGCGGGCCAGCCTGGCGGTGATGCTTACTATTCCGGTCACTTTATGCTTATCTGTTGTTCTTTTATCCCAGGCCGGAATTACCATCAATATCATGTCGTTGGGAGCTATTGCCGCGGCCATAGGATTAATAATTGATGATGCCATAGTGGTAATAGAACAGATATACCGTGTTCATGAAGAACATGCAGAAATGAATAAACGGCAGGTGGTAAAGCATGCCATCACAGATCTTTTTCCTGCTATGGTAGGATCATCGTTGAGCACAATTGTAATCTTTTTGCCTTTTGCCATGATGAGTGGGTTGGTGGGTGTTTTTTTAAGGAGCTTTCAAATACTATGATCATAGTACTGGTAGCTTCTTTTCTCGTTACTTGGTTAGTGCTGCCGGTGTTGCACCTGGCAATTGGTTACCGGCCCCATAAACATAAGCCTGAACAAAAAGAAAAGAAAGAAAAACTGAAATGGTTAACCAATCTTTTTTATAAACCAATATTCGCATTAATTTTTATTGTTATTCTTATAATAGGTGCCTGGCTGGTTTCTGGTAAACTGGAAACCGGTTTTTTGCCTGATCTGGATGAAGGTACCATTGTGCTCGACTATTATTCTCCGCCCGGCACTTCTCTGCAGGAAACCGTTGTCATGCTCCGGCAGGTAGAAAAAATTATCATTAATCATCCCGAAGTGGAAAGTTATTTCCGTAGAACGGGAGTAAAAATGGGTTTCAAAACTGTGCCACCTAATTATGGTGATTACCTGATCCAATTAAAAGAGAACCGGAAAGATAAAACAGTGGATGTAATAGACCAGATACGGAAACAAATAGAAGCTACACAGCCATCGTTGCGTGTTTCATTTGGTCAAAGGATATCTGATTTGCTGGGTGATTTGATGAGAACGCCGAGCCCGATCGAAATAAAAATATGTAGTGATGATCAACAAACACTGGAAGGGCTGGCAAACCAGGCAGCAGGAATTTTAAATAAGGTGGATGGTATTGCAGATGTTGAAAACGGATTGGTGATTGCGGGGCCTTCTATTGTATTTATTCCTAACCAGGAACTGTTGGCACAATATAATATTTCTCTCACCGATTTTCAAACGCAGCTAAAAGCATATACAGATGGTGTGTTGCTGGGCATGAATGCGAATGTGTCGGAATTGTCACCTGCACAAATGGCTATGGCCGGGGGCATACAATTGGGTCAAATTCAGGAAGGAGAGCAAATGCGAAGGATATTAATGCGCTTTACCAACTTTTACGATAACAACCTGGAAAAGATTAAAAACACGTTGATTTTTATGCCCGATGGAACTGTGAAGCCACTTTCTTTTTTCGCGGAAGCAAAAATAATCGCCGGTGAAACCGAATTAAAAAGAGAAGATCTGAAAACAGATGTGGTACTCACTGCACGTCTCAATAATCGTGACCTGGGCAGTGCCATCCGTGAGATTCAAACCAGGTTTAAGCAGGAACTATCATTGCCTCACGGATATACGGTCGAATACAGCGGTGCTTATTCCGAGCAGCAGGCTTCTTTCAGAGAACTGCTTATTATTTTAATTGCGGCCTGCCTGCTGGTGTTTGGGGTATTAATGATATTATTCCGTGAATGGATCATTGCTTCGCTGATCTTATTCATTTCAATGATTGGGATGGCAGGATGTATTTTGGGTTTATACTTTACTGGTATTCCATTAAATGTAAGCAGCTATACCGGTATCATTATGATCGTAGGGATTATCGCGGAGAATGCCATCTTTACGGTCAATCAATTCTTTTATAATCTGAAAGCCACCGGCGATCCTGATTATTCCATTAAAAACGCTATAATATTAAGGATACGCCCTAACCTGATGACCGCTTTCGGCGCTATATTAGCGCTGTTGCCTCTTGCTTTAGGAATAGGCCTTGGCGCTCAAATGCAACAACCATTGGCAGTAGTAGTAATCAGTGGATTTTTGGTAGCTATTCCTCTTTTATTATTTGTTTTGCCCAGCTTTTTACGGATTCTCTATAAACGCAAAAATAGTATTGAAAGCTAAAAAATTCTTATGAAGAAATTAACCAGTTTATCAGCCTTTTTACTAGCGGGTTTAATACCGCTGCTTATCTCCTGTAACTCAGGAAACAGTGATAGAAAACCTCTTTCACAGGATACTGTAATAGGAAAGGCTTCACGGCTGAAGCTTCAAAGTACCATAGAACTTCCAAATGTAAAAGGTGGTTTCGATCTGATGGCTGTAGATATAAAAGGCCATCGCTTATTTGTATGTGCAGAAGATAATCATAGCCTGGAAGTAATTAACCTGGAAACAGGAAAGCCTGTACTCAGCATCCCTAACCTGAACCAGCCCCATTGGGTATTTTATTTCATTGAAAAAAACCGGATTTATGTTGCTACAGGAGGTGATGGAAAAGTA
>JBBPYM010000467.1:0-2754 GCA_038199905.1 Chitinophagales bacterium
ATTGCCGATACCTGCCATTGAACAACCTGGGTGATAGAAAAAAAGGGAAACGTTAGTTTCCCTCTTTAGTTCAATAAAATGGCAGCTTGTTAATGATACTTACATGAGCTGAGAGACCAGGACGCATAGGCCAAGGCCTGAATTATATAACGCAAAAGGTATTTAATTATTTCGGGCACGTAAAAATTATTTTAGCCGCAAACACAAAGCATACGAACTTTAAAAATTATACAACTGAAGTTCCCGCGTGCAAAGGCCGCGCCGGTCCCATATAATCCAAAGCAATGCCCCTGCTGCAAAAAAGAAGCAATGGAAACCGTAATGCGCTTTATTCGGCGCGGGCCTCCGGATGAATGGCAAAAACTGGCTAAAAAGTTACTGGATTGTATCACCACCACTGACCAAATCAAAGGAACTTAAAAACTACCTTGTATTTGATTCGGCACTGCTATTTAACCTCAATCACGTATTATAAATCGGTGACGGTTGCAAGATGTTTAGACTTATCCCCTGTTAGCTTAAATTGATATTTGATGATGCTACGGTACTTTTTAACCACTGGCAACCGTTTATGGCTGCGGACTGAGGTGTGCCGAGGTACGTCAGTTGGCTATTGCTGACGTGGATCTTCAGCGCGGGATGCTACATGTGAGAAATGGTAAAGGCGGTAAAGACCGTTGTGTGCCATTAGGAACGATGCTTGTCCGCGGCATTGCAAAATACCTGGAAGCTGAACACCCTCATCAATGGCTCTTTGAAGGAACCAACGGCGATTGCCTTTCTCAAAGAGGAACCCAATGGGCAGTAAGCCAGGCGGTAAAAAGGGCCGGAATTATTAAAGAAGTTTCCACACATACCCTTCGTCATAGCTATGCTACTCACTTACTGGAACAGGGTCTGGATATCATCACCATAAGGAACTGCTGGGTCATGCGGCGATCGAAACTACTATGATCTATTTACATATTGCAAAGCCCTCTGCAAAAACTGCTTTCAGCCCGCTGGACAATTTATATAAAAAGAGCTGATGCAACCGGCTTTCCAGGTAGCTGATGTGCTGGAAGCGCAGTGGCTACAGGTTCAGCAATCCGCAATGTTTAATACCTGGCAGTTGCGTACTCTTAATGCTGTGAGACGTTGCAGGAGCTCCGCCCTGGGCAGTCATGTGGATGGCTGTACCAGTTGCGGTCACTTGCGCATCAGCTATAATAGTTGCCGGAATCGTCATTGTCCAAAGTGCCAGGGCAGTGAACGTGAGAGATGGATACAGGCAAGACAGGCGGAGCTGCTACCAGTTCCCTATTTTCACGTGGTGTTTACCTTGCCTGATACATTAAACAGGTTATGCCTTTTTAAACCGGCGATTCTTTACGGGCTATTGTTTAAAACGGCATGGCGCGTGCTAAACAGCTTCGGTCACGATCCCAAGTGGCTGGGAGCACAAACCGGCATGATCAGTATCCTGCACAGCTGGGGGCAAACAATGACCCTTCATCCTCACTTGCATTGCATAGTGCCTGGAGGCGGATTGACAAAACAGGGAAAATGGAAGCTGGCAAAAAGCAAAGGGAAATACCTGTTCAATGTGAAGGCTATGAGCACTGTTTTTCGTGGCCGGTTCATAGCAGGTCTCAAAGAACAATTACCAAAAGAAATTGATTCGCAACTACTTTCAAAGTTGTATAAACATAAGTGGGTGGTTTACGCCAAACGTCCATTTGCAGGTCCGGTGAGCGTAGTGGAATATCTTGGCCGCTATACGCACAAGATCGCTATTAGCAATCACCGGATCATTAGTCATGAAAACGGGAAAGTAACATTTAGCTACAAAGATTACAGGCACGAGAGTGTTAAAAAAGAAATGCCCCTGGATGCCGTCGAATTTATCCGTCGTTTCTCTATGCACATATTGCCAAAGGGTTTTGTCAGAATAAGACATTACGGTATTAAGCAGCAGTTCAAAACAAATTAGCTCGGTAATGATAAAAGAGCAGTTGTCTGAAAAAGATATTGCATTGCCTGCTGTTAGTAGTAAAATCGAAGCTGTTGTTTACAATCCCAAACAATGTCCATGCTGCAAAAAAGAAACGATGGAAACCATTATGCGTTTTAATGGTCGGGGGCCACCGGTTGACTGGAAAGAAATGGCAACAAATTTATTGGCATGCATTGCTACCAGCGATGTAACAACGAAATAAAAATTTACTGTGTCATGCGGTCAGCGATTACTATGTTTATTGCACAATAAAACCAACAATAAACACCATAAAGCGTCTGTTAATCTGTTATAGATTCAATTTTTACGATTGGAGGATAGATAAAAGCCCAGAACATATCACCCTCGCGTGCCTCCATCTGTCATTTCCCGACTGCTTCATACAGAAGCAAAAAACGCAATCTCCATAGCTAAAAGCCGGTTTGACTACCGTGCGGTTCCGTACAACATCTGCTTCATCGTTGGTGCTTCGCACCCGACGAAGCCTTGTTTGTTAGCGGTAGTTTATTATTGAACAATGGTTTTGAACAAGCCTGGATGATCAATTACGAAACTCTTGAAGACCTCACAGGTCGACCCAGATTTTTTTGGACTTTTTTATCAACCCTTCAGCCTTAAATTCATACCTTTCTATTTGCTTTCGGGAGCTGACTAAAAAAAAGTCCAAAAACCTTCCACCTGCTTTTCCTCTTTTATCGTTTAGCCTGTTCACACTTAATAACCTGATAACAATTGGCGTCATTCCATTCAGAATGTCA
>JBBPYM010000468.1:0-4640 GCA_038199905.1 Chitinophagales bacterium
GCCGACAATTCTAGGCCGTAGACCCCTTCCTGTGACATTCCCCAAATATCTGCGACTGAGCCACTGTTTGAAATACTGATGTTTACCGGACCTGAGATCTGGCGCCATTCGAAACCCACAATTCGCCCATCAAAGTCGCGCCCTTTTCCGACCTGGTGCCAACTTTTTTGAGCCATTGACACATCGGGGCCTGCGTATACAACCGGATGGGCGTTCTGACCATTTGCCGGTAATATCACCTTCACAGAAACGTCATCATACTTGCCAGTTCCGAATTCGTCCGTTACTGTCAGGCGGAAGGCATAAGTTCCTGGCTCAAGACCGGATACCTCCGTAAATGGAAAGCCGGGTTGAAGAATCTGAAGGTTTGGTGACGGCGGACCACTCAGCATCGTCCATGAATAATGCACAATAACATCATTGGGATCACAGGACCCAGAGCCATCAAGCGTGAGACTGGTGGAAGGCAGTATAACCGCTGTATCTTTGCCGGCACTAGCGACCGGAGCCAGGTTATTTGCCAGGTTATTGGTCCTGGAAGTGCCAATCATCCATTGATAGACGTTCGGATATTCCAACCTGTTAATAGTGTCATATGCCCAATCTGCCACGTAGGGGTGCCCCCCGGAAGGATAGTATGTTATCAAAGCGGGCATATCAGGTTTATATTCATTAATTCCTTTTATTGCATCTTCGGTATAGTGTAAGGGTACGGAAGCATCATCTCTGGCATGGTGAGCCCATACTGCCACTTTTCCGATTGCAAGATTCTGAAGGTTGGTGTAATTTGGAGCAGGAGAAACAGGAATGATTCCTGCAAGGCGTCGCGCATTTTCCAGGGATGCCGTAGCGTACTTCCAGGCCCCTCCACCCCCCAGGCTCCAGCCCGTTAAAAATATTTTATTTGTATTTATGTTGAGATGCTGTTTTGCATAAGCAATCATTGAATCGACATAGAAATTCTGCCAGTTTTCGTAATCTTTAGACATTTGCGGTATAAGTACAACAAATGCATGCTGCTTTCCATGTACGGTAAATTTCATCGTAGCACCTTTTACGAGAAGTTTAGCAAGGGAAGAATTGAGAGCCATGGGCAACTCGGTACTGCCATTTCCGCGCTCACCGACGCCATGCAAGAAGATCATCAACGGGTAATTATACGAACTGTCCGCATCATACCCCGAAGGTTTAAACTCATAAAATCCAATGTTCCCTTTGTCAGAAATAAGTGATTTAGGTGTAAGCTGAGCGGAAGTTATCCATGGACTAATTACTAACACATATAGGAAGATTTTTTTCAAGATTATGGGTTAATATAAATTAGTTTGCCGTGGGGCGGCGGATGTAATACAGGCTAACAAAGCTGTAAATATATAAGAAATGATTTACAATGGAAAGGCAAACCGCTTTTTTACAGGTCTATACCGATAATTGATTATGTAACAACTTATTACTACTTAGAACTGAAGGTTTTTGAAGTATGGATAAATTCCTTCCGGTTCCTCCGTATCTTCAGCAAGGCCTTCAACATAGAACCAGTTAGCACAGGCAGGTAAGCAACAGCTTTTAACGTTTGCAGGTTATAAAACCTTGCTGGAACAGAAATCATCAAGATAACACCATATAAAGTGATCCATGCTATCCACCAGTGATCAGCCGGGTAAATAAATGATACGTCAAATATCCATTGAACCGATAATAATAATAACAACGTAAAACAAACCAGGATGTACAGGAGGCGGGGCAGTATCAAATTCTGCAGAAAAGTGTGATAATAAACGGGTGTCTTAGGAAGGCCAATCAGGTCAGGTTTAAAGAACCGCGTAATGTGATTAAGCTGTGCCTCAAGCCACCTTATACGCTGGTTTTCGAAACCGACTGTTTCAGCCACTTTCTCATCATATATATACACATCACTCAGAAATTCCATTCTTAGTTGTCTTTTCATGAGTTGAACTTCAATTTCCCTGTCTTCCGCTGGATTTTCCGTGATGCCAGGCACATCAAATATCTCCTTCAACAAGGTAAAATCGAAAGCCATTCCAGAACCGAGTGGTGCAATCGACAGTCCTAAAGCAGCAGGTCCTTTCCTGAAAAGGTTTATGTTAATTTCTTCGCTTATTGCGCCTAACAAGGCAATTGCTGTGTTTTCATTTTTTGCGATCCGATGGCATTGAACCGCTTTACAGTGGTTATTGAAGGCATCATTAACTTTTTCCAGGCAGCCATCCTGCATAATGTTATCAGCATCGAGCATCATGGCAATTTCATAATGCTTACCTTTTAAAAAGGCCAGTGCTGCTTTAATTGATTTGGCCTTAGTGCTTATTTCAAAATTCACTTCCAAAACCTCCACAGGAATATTGCGTAAACGACTAATGGTGTCGGCCCTTAATTTGTCCGCAATAATAAACACCTGGAAATATTCAGCAGCATAATTATGAGCTGCGGCCTTAATTGCTGTATCAACTATTATTGAGTCTTCGCGGATGGCGGGGATTATTACAGCTATTCTTTTTAGTTGAGGATGACGCGCAAATTGCTTGCTCCTGTAATAATTGCCGGCTACTGCCAGTACCAGCAAATAAATTGTGGCGGCGGACAGGTAAATGAAGAGAAGAAGAAATACCAGTTGAAGCATACACTAAAGTCTTAGGTGCAAACCTAAGTGAATAAACATTATTATCTAAGAGCTAGAGGAATTTACAATGCAGCATTTTTGGAATTATACAGCTTTCACATGATGCCCTTCAAAAAAAGAAGCAATTGCTGCATCTGTCCTCTCAATGGGAATGTTATTATTTCAAATTTGCTATATCGACGCGATCTTATCGATTCAAGGAATCCGCAGGTAATCTTTGTTTGATTATAGTTCAGCGTAACTAATGAAACCAGGGGCTCCAATCTTGTCATTGTACATCTGTTTTATCAATTCCATTTCAACAAACAATGAACAACGTGACGCGCATCGAAAAAGTGGCGAATTTTTTGAATGCCCCGCGTACAGCCTAGGTATTTGACTTTTGAATCAAAGCTGAAGGTGTATTGACCATTATCCAAAGATCATACATAAAATTATATCTTTTCGAATAGACAATATCAAGCTTGATTCTTTCTTCCATCGACATATAGCCCTTTTCTCTTTTTTTAATCTGCCATAAACCTGTTATTCCGGCCGGCGCCATAAAACGTTCCGCCCACTCGTCTGTTGTAAGTTTTGCTGCTTCGTACAAAGGCAGCGGCCTATTACCAACCAGTGACATGTTTCCCAGTACCACATTAAAAAACTGGGGTAGTTCGTCCATACTGGTATTTCGCAGGAATGCACCTACTTTAGTGATCCGGACATCGTTGATAACCTTAAAAAATACAGGCCCTTTTTCATGCTGATCATTATCATTGTAATGATTTAAATGAGAGAGCTGTTGAACTTTCTTGTCTGCATCGAGCACCATCGTGCGGAACTTAAAGAAATTAAAGATCTTGTACCCTTTTCCGGCCCGTTTTGAAACATATAATACGGGGCCGCGTGATTCCAATTTGATGACCAGGGCAATAAACAAGAATAATGGGCTTAACAGAATAATAAACAATAGAGACATAAAAATGTCAAAAACCCTTTTTACAATGTTTTTTGACAGCATGCGATTAACAGGAGCACCCTCATAAATTCTTCTGTTTACATGGCTCGAGTGTAAGTTCTTAACTTTTTTTAGAAAGTCAATCTTAAGCCTTAGGGTGTCTTTGTGATCGTCATCAAGTAATATTATTTCGTCCAATGCACGGAGGTTGCGATAATTTTGCAGCTCATTCCTGCCGAGGTCTGATGCATCAAGAATAAATGGGATCCGGGAATAAATCTTACTATCTGAAATGTAATGGCTCAGTTCCAACAAGGAACTCTCACCTATTGAAGGATCGACGATGATAAAATCTGGTATTGTGTGAGTGCCGGCAACCCTTGTAAGGACGGAAACCGCTCTTTCAACATTCTCAGCAGCGTACCCGCAACTGAAAGTTTGGATCAGTAAGTCGATCTTCTGCGTGCTTTTTCCAACATAAAAAAATTCAATATTACTATCTTTCCCTTCCGTTTTTTCCGGGCGGGAATCAATGGTAAAATGCTTGTATTTTTTTGAAGCAGGTTGTTTTGGTAGAAATGCAGCATCCATTATTAAGAGGTCAGGCTTTGGGGTTAGTAATCATAACAAGTTTTAGAAGGATTGGATTGCTACTTTGGCATATTACGTTAGAATTAGGAAAAAGTGTTTTCGTGCAATTTTCTTCCGACTGAGGTAAAACTGTCAACAGCTTTTACAAGTTCGATCGGATTAAAAGGCTTAAGAAAAAACTGACTAACCCCATAATCGTTACACCGCTGCTGGGTTTCCTTCCTTTCAAATGCAGAAAGCACCATAACAGGAATATTTCCATACATACCGCTTGCTGCCAGGTACTCAATCAATTCCCAGTCTTTCATATCTGGTAGATTCGGATCTGCGATGATAAGGTCTGGAAGATTTCTTTTAGTGAGCCAATTAATAGCCGAACAACCGTCCGAAGCTGTAATTACCTGGTAATTTTTGCTAAAAACGGTTTGTAAGAGAAACCTGATAGCTTTACTATCATCAATAGCCAAA
>JBBPYM010000469.1:0-5481 GCA_038199905.1 Chitinophagales bacterium
GTAAATTTTTCATGGTCAAATCCTAACTGGTTCAATATAGTGGCCTGGATATCGTAAGGATCAACTTTACCGCTGATGACATTATAACCGATCTCATCTGTTTCGCCGTAAGTAAACCCCTTTTTGATGCCACCGCCAGCCATAAATATGGTAAAAGCATCTGCATGATGATCTCTTCCTTTAAATGGATTTTGTTTGCCGTCCCTGTTTTCCATCATCGGTGTTCTGCCGAATTCACCACCCCAAACAACGAGGGTTTCATCCAGCAATCCTCTTTGCTTGAGGTCAAGGATTAACGCTGTGACAGGTTTATCCATCTCGCGACATTTATTTATCAATCCAACATCAACCGCAGTGCTTGCGCCAGTGCCATGTGTATCCCAACCCCAATCGAACAGTTGCACAAAACGAACGCCTTTTTCTACCAGTTTCCGGGCGAGCAGCACGTTGTTCGCAAAACTGCCTTTTCCTGGCTGACTGCCATACATCTCATGAATGTATTCGGGCTCATCATTAATGTTCATTGTTTCAGGCACCGAAATCTGCATGCGGTAGGCCATTTCATACTGGGAGATTCGTGAAAGGATCTCAGGATCATTATATTCCTTGTATTCTTCCTGGTTTACGGCATTGATGGCATCTATCGAAGCTTTGCGAAGATCCCTATCCATGCCAGCAGGGTCCTTGATAAATAACACGGGATCGCCATCACTCCTGCACTGTACACCCTGGTATACGGATGGAAGGAACCCACTTCCCCATACGCTTTTGCCCGCATCTGGGAACCTTCCCCCAGACGTTAACACCACAAAGCCGGGTAGGTTTTGATTTTCCGTGCCTAAACCGTAAGTAGTCCATGCACCCAAACTTGGGCGACCCAGCCTTGCAGACCCGGTCTGCATCAGTAACTGTGCGGGGGCATGGTTAAATTGATCCGTGGTAACGCCTTTCAGAAAACTGAGCTCATCCGCTATGGTTGACAAATGCGGAAGATTTTCGCTGATCCAGGCGCCGCTCTGCCCATGCTGCGCGAACGCAGCCTGTGGACCAAGCATTTTAGGAACGCCTCTTATAAATGCAAACCGTTTGCCTTCAAGAAACGAAGGCGGGCAATCCTGCCCGTTAAGTTTCATCAAATCCGGTTTATAATCGAATAGTTCCAGTTGGGACGGAGCGCCTGCCATATGCAGGTAGATGACGCTTTTGGCCTTGCCAGGGAACATGGGCAGTTTTGGCGCCATTGGGTTCGCCGGGTCAAATACAACACTGCTGGTGTTTGTGGCAGTACCTGAGCCGCAGGACTGTAAAAAAGATCCCAGCGCAAGCGCCCCCAGGCCCATGGCACTTTCCTTGATAAAATGCCTGCGCGTTTGAAAACTCAATGACTTTGCATTGGCTTCATTTAAAAGGCGCTGGTTATGGAATTCTTTTTGAGTCATTGGACTCGTAAATTTAGGATTATTATCTTAAATGCGTGCACGCAAACGATTGCAGTAAATATTGATACTCAATTCCAAACGTTTAAACCATTGATCTTCTCAACCAAGACAATGTGTTCATCCAGGCCGATCACCTTAAAACTGCTAATTTTTCGTCAACATCTCATCCAGGTTAAAGATCGCATTGGCCACTATCACCAGGGCGGCCGTTTCTGGCGTGTTGTGCCCGTCTCTGTAGCCGATTATTGCGCAGGTTTTATCTGGATCCTGCCGCAGCTTCTGGTAAGCCTGGTTGTATAAATTTTTAAGAACCACTAATCGTTCGGTTGAGATGGGTTTCATAAAAGCCATTTTATAACCCGCGCTTATCAACTGGTCAACATTCTCAGTATCACTTGCTTCCTGTATGCGCCAGGCTAAATGCCTGCTGGCTTCCAGGTAAACGGAATCATTCATTGTAACCAGCGCCTGCAGTGGAGTATTGGTACGGATCCTTCGCACTGTGCATACCTCCCTTGAAACGCCATCGAAACTGATCATGGAAGGATAAGGAGCGGTACGTTTCCAAAATGTATAAAGAGCCCTCCTGTACTGGTCGTCATTCTCACTTTTTACCCAGGAACGCCCGTTGTAGGGTGACAGCCATATGCCCTGCGGCTGCCATGGCATCACCGGTGCACCGTACATTTTGTCACTTAACAGTCCGCTAATCGCAAGGGCCTGGTCACGTACCTGCTCAGCAGATAATCGCACCCGTGCTCCACGGGCGTACCATTTATTATAGGGATCTTTTTCCAGGACTTCATTGCTCACCCTGGAATATTGTCGGTAAGTGGCAGACATTACTATTTCCTTGACAAGCCTTTTAGTACTCCACTTAAAGTCGTTCATATACTGGTAAGAAAGATAGTTCAGTAGTGCCAGGTGTGTTGGTGCGGCTCCCTGCGTGCCCATATCCTCCAGTGTTTCCACGATGCCGTAGCCAAAGAATTGTTCCCATATACGGTTAACCATTGTCCGGGACGTAAGCGGATTTTGCTTATTGGTCATCCACATGGCCATTCCCAAACGGTTTCGTGGCGCGTTGGCGGGCAGGGGATTTAGAGAATTAGGAACCCCTGCATCTACCTGTTCGCCTTTTACCAACCAGTTACCCCTTTCAAAAACATTCGTTGTACGGGCCATATCGGCCGGATTATCCATCATAACCGGCGTCATTGGCATATCTTTATTCAGCAGTTTCCAGAATAATTTTTGCACGTTTTCATAACCAGGCTTTTCTTTTCCCGGCAGTTCATCCGTAAAGTAGAGCCAGTCAAACTGCAGACCACTTTTATTTGGATTGGTTAAGTTGGGATTTGAATAAGTAAGAAAGAGATCGTGGACACCTAGTCCGGTAGGAAACTGCACGTTACCGATGTTCCAGCCCTTAGCCGTATCGATGGCTATAGTCTGCAAAACTGGACCATCAACCTTGTCAAGATGAATGGTAAGTGTGCCCTTTGGTAAATAACTAAGGTGTTTAAATAACAATTGGTTACGGTTATTTATATCAATATTTTTTAAACGTGCGCTTGCGTTGTTACGCATGTTGAGCCATTTCGTATCTGACAGTTCACTGTTTATAAATTGATCGGCGAGTAAAGAGTTAACGGCTGGTTGACCGGTTTTTAGAAACGTATAAACCTCTCTGGACTTTTTGTTAAAGCCGTTTTGTTTTAGCCAGCCTGTAATGGTGTCAAGTGATAAATTATCATCAGGTGAAAAATGTTTGAGCAACGGGTAGTCGGCATACGTGTCTTCGTCTCTTGTATTGTTGAAGAAGGCCATGAATTTGTAATATTCATTGTGCGAAAACGGGTCGTACGGGTGACTGTGGCACTGAACGCAGGCAAAAGTGGTTCCCATAAGGCCTTCCCAAGTGGTATTCACCCTGTCCATCACGGCCGCTGTCCGGAATTCTTCATTGTCTGTACCGCCCTCGTCATTGGTCATCGTGTTACGTTGAAAAGCGGTAGCCAGGTATTGGTCGTCGGTAGCGCCCGGCATTAGATCGCCCGCAAGTTGTTCGGTGAGGAACTGATCGTAAGGTTTGTCATCATTAAAAGCACGGATGAGCCAGTCGCGGTAATGCCAGATCACGCGGTTATCATCCCGTTCATATCCTTTCGTGTCTGCGTAACGGGCAATGTCCAACCACATCGACGTGAATTTTTCACCATATTTTGGTGAAACAAGCAAGGAATCAACCAGTTGTTCGTATGCGTTCATTGCTGTACTTGCGAGAAATTTATTTGCAAGAGAGGATGGAGCTGGAAGGCCGGTTATATCCAGGCTAACTCTACGGAGGAGGGTTGCCTTGTCAGCTTCAGCTGATGGTTGCAGGTTTTCCTGGTCGAGCTTTTCCTTAATGAAGTTGTCAATGTCATTTTTCTCCCAGGCATCACGACTGAACAAGCTCGAAAAGAAACTGGAAGATTGCGGCAGTTCCGGTTTTGTTACGGCCACGTACGCCCAATGGTCTCCCCATGCGGCGCCTTCTTTTATCCAGTCATAAAAGATGGCCTTTTCTTCCTCTTTCAGCGGTTCGTGTTTATAAGGCATCCTTTCTTCAGTGTCACTTGTATTTATTCGTTTGATGAGTTCACTGTTTTTCGGATCTCCTGGTATTATCGCATACTTACCGGATTCTGATTTTGCCAGGGCTTCGGAGCGGAACAGCAGGCTAAAACCGCCCTTCTGCTTAACACCGCCGTGACAACTGATACATTGTTTGTTGATGATCGGTTTCACCTGTGAATTATAGTCAACTGATTTTCGGGGAGCACTGAAAATAAATATACTTGCAGCTAATACCAATCCGATAGAAAAAATGATGATTTTTTTATTGTTCCCAATTGTCATGGAGCCATCGATTTACAGGAGGGATAAAAGTACTGATAATTTTGCGAAGTAGGTGTTAAGGCGCCATCTATGACCAGTGGCTTGAATTCTCAGTAGCCTTTCTTCCCTTTTAATTAAGGATCAAACTTAGCGGCTCACTAAATCTTCATCTGAAGATCATCTTGAATGAGTACAACACTGCTGTACAACAGGCAAAGCAAGACGTGTCGGGCTTTGCAGGTGCATACACCAAATGTATTGCAAAGTAAATTACGAAGACCGCTACCGGCGGCAAAATAGAGTAAAAATTATGTCCTGCTGCTTTTTCGGTGCGTTCTGCCAGAGGATTTTCAATGCTTTCCAAGAAACGAACTATCCCAGCTGTTTTTGCCAGCGTTTTAGTTAATTATTTATACAGCGCAAGCCTGTATGTATAAAAAATTCCGAAGAATTGCATCAACGGTTATCCACATCCTAGCAAGCACGTGTAGATAAGTTTGCGCTGATACCGATATAATAATAATCGTTATACCTACATAAGGTAAATTCTGAAAAACTAACAAGATGGCAACAATGTTAAAAAAACACTTCTTCGCTGCGTTGGGTAGATGCCTGTTAGCGGCATTCTTTTTTTGTATGTCGTGCAGTACGATGGCGCAAACCGCGACTACCGTCTGCAGCAAAGGGACCTGGATGGAAACCGTTCTTACAGCAAAACAGTAAAGATCGCGTTTACCACAATTGTAGTCGGTTTCACCGTTTATCCGAATCCAGTGGTATCCGGGTCACTTACTGTTCAACTTAAGCAGCCTGGAATGTTGACCATAATAATAATTCGGGAAAACCTGTCATCAACCGGCAATTGGCCGCAGCTACGCATCAGGTGGATGTAAGCTTCCTGGCCAAAGGTATTTACCGCGTGAAGGGCAGGTAAATAAGTAGTGAATATTGCAGTACAATAATATCAGGGACCAGGCTAATACCTTCGGCTTCCGGAGCTGAACTAAAAAATGAACGATTAAGGTCTGGGTTACAGTGATTTACCGTGTACCTCAAACCTTAAAGGTGTGGGGTATGGGGTATGAGGTATGGGGTAAGTCTGTCACTTCCTGAAATTGGTTGACATATTGTAAACAATAAAAAAAGACAATATGGCGAC
>JBBPYM010000470.1:0-7787 GCA_038199905.1 Chitinophagales bacterium
GAGCAGCAGGAAATTATTATTGCCAAAGTCACGCATACCAGCCAGGATCCACAACAATACTAGTCATCTTATGCAGGGAGAGCACCTGCAGCAGCACTTGGTGAAGTAACTCATAATGTCGCCATTAATGCCAGAACGGTTGCCCAGTTCAGTCTGGCGACAGTTTTTTTCATTGCGGCAATAGCACAATTTTGGGATAAAATTCTTCTAATTATTCGGGTTTATTGCTGCCCTGCGAAAATCTACGTCTTCAAAACATAACTACAACAAAATTGCTGGAGTAAAAATCGCCGCATTCGTTAATCCAATCTTTACTGATCAGCAAGAACAAACAGCCAGCCTGCAACATATTAAGATTTTTTTAAGAAAAAACGAATCATCATCCTTGCACTAAGGCCTTAATATTGCGTAAATTACCGGTTATGAGCAAGGTTTATTTACTCCTCCGTAATAATAAGCAGTCCGGGCCCCACAGCCTGGAAGAATTGCTGACACTGGACCTCAAACCCCTTGACCTGATTTGGATTGAAGGCAAAAGTTTCGGCTGGTCTTACCCTGCTGAGATAAGTTTGCTGAAACCTTATGTAGAGGAAGCTCAGCAGTCTCCCGACCAGGTGCCAACGGAAAAGAAATCAGTTGACCACGCACTAATTACAAACAGGGATGCCGCTTACATGCCTGCTGCCACCAAAGCACCCGTGGTTAATGAACCTGCTCCGTCTCCCAGGAAAGTGCATGTGAGTCTTCCGGCAAACATGTCAAAACCAGTCGGGAAAAAAAAGGTGATAGCAGCAACGGTCCCCGAGCCGACTGACAAGATTGAACAAAAGGCGGAAGAACTGCGGAAAAAGATCCAGACTTTTGTTCCGGAAAAGAAAACAACTTCACCAACTAAAGAAGAACCGCTCGTTACCAAATACTCAAGCAGTTTACCCGAGCGTGAAGAAGAATATACCTCCTGGATATACAACAAGAAAGTTGGAAAAACCACAAACATATCTGAGGACCAAAAAAAATGGGCGGCCATTGCCATGGCAGCAGTGTTAATACTCGCCATAGGTTTTGGTATCAGCCATTTTAAATCGGATCCTGAAAAAGAAGTTGCCGCAGTGGCTGTGCAAACTCCGGTTAATGAGGTCATGTCTGAACCACTTATCACCGAAGTTGAAACTCCTGCAGATCAAATACAGCCAGCCAACAATGATAACACGCCGAAAAACGAGTCTGTTGAATCCAGCAATGCCGTCGATATAATCATAGCTAATAGTGTTCCCGCGAAGGCAGCTGCTACTTTCACCAAAATTGCGCTGCCTGCAAGCAAGTCCACCGGAAAAATTCAAAAACCGGTTAGTCCTACTGCGGATGTTCAAAAAAAGAGCATAGTGAGCAAAGCTCCTGCTAAAGACATTACAGTTAAAGCAGAGACGCCAAAGTTGCCGGAAGTAAAAACCGACAAGAACAAAGCAAATGAAATTGCTGCGGAACCCAAAAAGAAGAAATCATTGAATGAAAAAGTAGATGCATTTTTTAACAAATTTTCAAAGAAGCTTGACGATAAGCCGGTAAAAGAAACATCAACCAGCACCCCTAACTCCTTGCCTGGCCAAGGGGAAAGAAAAGCAGTACATCGCGATGATCAAACAGCCCCACCTGTTGTACAGAAAGCAGATATTACCCTTGCTGATTTTGTAGAAATAACTTCGACCAAACCCTCTGAAAACTGGATGCTGGGTGTAAGAGGGATGAAAGTGAGCGTGCGCAACACTAGCAGTGAACTTGTTAAAACTGCAGAGGTAGAGCTTCGTTATTACACCGAACAAAATGAAGTATTGGAAAAGAAGATCGTAAATTTTAGTAATATTCCTCCTGGCAAAACAGTCACCCTGCCTGCGCCAGACCACCGCCTGGCGGATCATGCCGATTTCAGACTGGTGAATGCCAGGTAAAATCATTTTGATTCTTCGTGCCCCTTATTCACTTCGTCTCATCGTGGCACAAACGTTGGCAAGCGCCCACTAAAAAGGGTCAAAGGAATACATCCCCTGACCCTTTATAAGAAATTCGATAAGTTATAACTTGATCTTCGCTGGCAAGTATTTAGCCACCAGATCTTCATAATATGGACGCAATACTTTCCAGTCCGGCGGATTAGGATTTTTTGAATACAGATCATAAGGGTTAAACAGTTTCACCCATTTAAACATTTCCTTATCATGATCATCCATCAGGTGCTCATAGGCGTTCTCCCTGTGCTGAGAGTAAAAGGAATGATAACGTAACATATACAGGGCAGGTTCAGGTAAATAATCTTTCACCATGTGATACACGTATTCATCATGTCCCCAGGAAAGATGCACATTTTTTAAACCGCAATTCGGCTCGTAAACCCCATATTTTGTGTTGAAACGCGGATCCGTATTGTCGGGATTATTAACGAAAAACTCCGGGTAAACAATCTTATCTGAATAAGCGCAACCCACCGGGAATGTATCACCAACAACCGCCCACTGAGGTTCGCCAAACAAACAAAGTACTTTCCCCATATCATGTAATAAACCCGCCATCACCATCCAGTCTGGGTGACCGTCTGCACGAATCGCTTCAGATGTTTGTAACAAATGCTGTAGCTGATCGAGGTCGGTATCAGGGTCTGAATCATCCACTAACTGGTTTAAAAAATCAAAAGCCTCCCAGATAGTCATCTGTTTTTTGTCAAAGCGCAGGTATTCCTTCTCTTTTCCAAGTACAAAGTCATAAGTTTGGTAAGTATGGTTCAACCGGTAAAATTCTCTTACAGTATCTTTTACGTTTGCATCATAGTTACGATACTCTTCCGTGCTTTTATCTTTGGCAATGGTTTCTGGCTCTGGATAACGTTGTAAGATATCTTCTTCCCATTCATCGAGGTCGCTCATCGGAGCAAGTGTAATCTGGTCAGTGTCATTAACTGTTAAAGGCATGGCAATTGTTGTTTATCGTAACAAGATAATAATTCTACAGGGTAAAATTGCTATTAAATACCGCGAAATGCTAAGATTAACCTTTCTTTATTTACGAAATCGTTTTCGTACTTTCATGCGTTATAGAAGCACTCCCGCTGCTTCAAAACCGGCAGCAGAGAAATATGAGCAACGTAACCATAAAAATGCTGGCCCATGAGCTCCAACTTTCCATAGCCACTATATCAAAGGCTTTAAGGGACAGTCATGAAATAAGCGCTGTTACAAAACAACGGGTATTCAAACTTGCCGAAAAGCTCAATTACGTTCCTAACACTTATGCAAGCAGTCTGCGAAGGAGAAAAAGCAAAACCATCGCGGTAGTGCTGCCCGAGGTGTCAGACAGCTTTTTTTCACTGGCCATCAACGGTATTGAAACAGTAGCCCAGGAGAAAGGCTATCACGTTCTTATCTATTTAACCCACGAAAAATTTGCCAGGGAAGCATCTATATTCAATGATTTTCAAAGTGGCCGGGTCGACGGGATTTTAATGTCAGTAGCCAGTGAAACAAATGAAACTTTTCATATAAAGGAGTTATTTGGAAGGAACATTCCAATCGTTTTTTTTGACCGGGTTTGTAATGATATCCCGACGGCTAAAATTGTTACTGATGATTTTGATAGTGCGTACAAGGCAACTACTCACATGATAAAAGCAGGTTGTAAAAATATTGCAGCTTTATCTATATCCAACAACCTGTCTATTAGCAACAACCGCATTGAAGGTTATAAAAAAGCATTGTCAGATGAAGGAATTAAACCCGGCAGATCTTCCATCCTGTTATGTTCAAATGAAGCTGAAGGCAATTACGCACTAATAACAAAGTTGATGCAAAAGTCTGTGAGGCCTGATGGCATCCTGGGTATGGTAGAAAAGTTAACGCCAACAATTTACCAGGTATGTAACGATTTACAATTAAAAATTCCGGCGCAGGTGAAAGTAGTTGTTTTTTCCAACCTGTCTACTGCTGCTATCCTGAATCCGTCGCTCACAACCATCACACAACCCGCTTTTGAAATGGGAAAAGCAGCAGCAACAGCTTTGTTTAAGGCACTTGAAAAATCCAATATAGATATTGAAAAAGAAAGTCTCATCATCCCCTCCAATCTCATCATCCGCGATTCAACAAGTTCTCACCCTTCTTAATTCAGTTTTAAAGGATTGAAATATTTTGTCGGATACTAGAAGTGCAAAATCCTTCCTGCATCGCACATGCAAGCTGATAGCTGACGGCTGACAGCTTCCTCACAACAACCCCACTACCACAGCTGTAGTTATAATTTTTATCAACCCTTCCACCACTGTACTTGCCTTACCTATAACTTCGGCCAAACCTTCCAGTTTTTTCGTCGACTTGGCAATGCTTTTAGTAAGCTCCTTCAATTCTTTGGAATCCTTTTCTAGCACCGCTACCATATCCTCTTCTTTCTCACGTACTATTGTACGCTCAATATTGCGTAACGCAACTGCGGCCTGCTCCAACAACAGTTTGTCGGCGTCTTTTAAGTTGTCAGCTTCTCTTTGCTCCTCGATTGCTTCAAGCGCGTGGCGTACCTGCAGCAGCGTCTTATCTTTCAGTTCCTTCATAACTGTTGTTTTTTGGTTTTTCAATTATGGCAATGCTCTTTTTCAGTTTCCTGATGCCAACATATAGTTCCTGCACTTCAGGTATAAGCGCTGTTAGCTTCTGCCTGGTCTGAATGGCAGTCAATAATTTCTTATGAGCTTTTCTCAGGGCCTTTGTGGCAACAACGGTTCCATCACGGAGAGATATAACTGCATCAACCCTCATTTTTAAATTAAGGTAGGCATGGTCGTTAGGAACAGTTGATCTTGTGTTAAAGGCAAATTCAGTAGTATCGTTATTGATCACTGCTGAAGAAACGGTTTTTACCTGCCGGAGGTAACTCAGGTAACTGCTGTTTACACCCACCTCTTCATTTTTTATTAGATCCTTGATATTGGCAGACTGTAAAAACTCCAGCAGGTTATCTGTCATAACCTCTATCAACTCATCGGCAGCAGGAACAAACTTTTTAATTTCCCTGGCTTGTTTTAATCGAACATATTGTTTGCCTCCTAACGCTAACAACTGCCCTATTGCACCACCAATACTGGTGGGAACTCTTTTAACATTGCTCATGGAATTATAAGTGCTGGTGAGTGAATCCAGGTCGGCACCAAAGTTTAAACCTTTTTCATGAAGGCTGTTACCATGTTTTTCTGAAGAAAGCAGCAGCAGCGATTGTGCATACTTGTCAATGATCTGGAAAGTAATATCTACCTTTTCTGAAATTACATAATCACATTTTTTGAAACTGTAAATACTGTCAAGCTCCTGGATATGCAGCCGGGGGTTATCGAGTGAATTGGCAAAGAACACACCTCTGTCTGCACGAATGTCAGCTAGCCCTGTCATAACCTTACTCGGATATTGTGAAAAATCCTTGCTTACCTGTGCAAAATGATTGACTGCCAGTATCTGTGTTTTTGTAAGACTGGCACATCCTGCTATAGAAGAAACCATCAGCAGTATCAGGTACTTTTTGATCATAATAAAGTTGTTTTTATGAAAGACCGCAGGAGTGCAACTGCTGGTAATGATTTCGTAGGATGGAGAATCGAAAGCCAGTTAATTAGAATCAAATAAAGATACAAAAATATAATTTCAAATTTGAGCAATCGAAATCAGGCAATTAAACCGCAATTCACTTGCTGACCTTATAGTTAGGCCCTTTTACGATTAGATAAGTTTTATGGTTGATAGTGGATATTTCGATACCTTCAAAAAAATAATCAGGTTCGCAGCACTCGCCCTCCAGGAAATGACTCGCAAGAGCGCAGTTTTCCGGAGTTAATAGCATTACTAAACCTTCATTATTTACACCTTTTATTCTTTAAAAAAATAAAATCAAAAAACATTAACCCTTAATTTTACGCAATCATTTTATAACGATGCCTGAAAACAAGAATCGACAATTTTTAGATTTTGAGAAACCGATAAAAGATCTGTTTGATGAGATTGGAAAGCTTAAACAAACATCAGAGAAAACAAAAGTTGATTTAAGCGAATCTATCCGGAAATTAGAAGATCAGGTTGTTGAAAGGCGTAAGGATATTACCCTTCAGCTGAGTAGCTGGCAAAAGGTGCAGTTGAGCCGTCATCCCGACAGGCCTTACACATTGAAGTATATCGACAAGATGACAACCAATTTTGTCGAATTACATGGCGACCGGAATGTAAAGGATGACAAAGCGATGATAGGCGGCTTTGCACAATTAGGAGATGAAACGGTAATGTTCATAGGTCATCAGAAAGGTTCCAATACCAAGATGCGGCAACTGCGCAACTTCGGCATGGCTAACCCGGAAGGCTACCGGAAAGCACTACGGTTAATGCGGCTGGCAGAGAAATTTAACAAACCGGTTATTACGCTGATCGATACACCCGGCGCATATCCCGGACTGGAAGCAGAAGAGCGAGGACAGGGCGAAGCCATTGCACGGAATATTTATGAAATGGTTAGACTGAAAGTTCCTGTCATTTGTGTGATAATAGGTGAAGGTGCATCCGGCGGCGCGCTCGGAATTGGAGTGGGTGACAAAGTATTTATGCTTGAAAACACCTGGTACACGGTAATTTCTCCAGAAAGCTGCAGCTCCATTCTCTGGCGTAGCTGGGATATGAAAGAAAAAGCCGCCGAAGAATTACGACTGACATCAGACAGGATGTTTAATTTCGGTTTAATTGACGGCATAATACCCGAACCAATAGGTGGTGCTCATTGGGACTATAGCGAAGCAGCAGAAATGTTAAAGCAATACTTATTACCTGTAATCAAGGAACTAAAAAAGATATCACCAGAACTTCGTACAAAACAAAGAATAGAAAAGTTTGGGAAGATGGGTTCCTGGGAAGAGACTTCCATTTTAAATGAAGGAGAGATTTCCGACCTGGCATAATGTTAATCGGGTTATTCAACACATCTACCTCATTTGTATCACAAATCACTCGTCAGCATCACGCTTTCCTGAAGGTAAAATGTTTAACTAATAACAGTTACCAGGAAAAAATAAAATAATTTCAAATGTTAAGAGACCAATTAAGAGGAACCGGTGTAGCATTGATAACACCGTTTAATAATGATAACAAAATTGATTTTGATGCACTCGGCAAACTCCTTGATTTTGTGGTCAGGGACGGTGTGGAATATATTGTATCACTAGGTACCACAGGCGAGACGCCTACACTGACGCTGCAGGAAAAGATCGACATTTTGAATTATACCTACGAGAGAGTAGACGGACTTGTACCGGTAGTTGTGGGAATAGGTGGCAATAATACCCATGCCGTAATAGAAGAAATGGAAACGTTGCCTCTTGAAAAATCTATCGCAATTTTAAGCGCTTCTCCCTATTACAGCAGACCCTCCCAGCAGGGATTATTTGCACACTACAAAACCATTGCTGAAACAACTCCTAAACCCATTTTATTGTACAACATCCCGGGTAGAACCGGTAGAAATGTTGAAGCTGCGACAATTATCCGCCTCGCTACCGAAGTTGATAATATTGTCGGGATTAAGGAAGCCAGCGGCGATATGGCGCATTGCATGGAGATACTCCGCGACAAGCCGGCTGACTTTTTAGTAGTAAGTGGTGATGATGCCCTTACACTGCCTCAGATCGCATGTGGCATGGAAGGTGTTATAAGCGTGGCCGCAAACTGCTATCCGAAGACCTTTACCGAAATGGTTCGCCTCTGCCTCAAATACGACTTCAAAAC
>JBBPYM010000471.1:0-15789 GCA_038199905.1 Chitinophagales bacterium
AGAGGAGATCTCTGTGGCCCTCTGCGCTTCCTCTTGGCGTTTCCTCTGCGGTTAAAAAACAATATAATGTCTACAGCAAAGGTTTTTCGCCTAAAAAACATCCAATTCATTCACCCTTATTATCTACCAGGTTTATGAAAAAGATGACCGTGCTGCTGTTTTGTATTGGTTTTTTTTCAAATGTCTCAGCTCAAGACTTTGTCGGCGGTATTATTCGTGGCAGGGTTACAGATACAACGGGTAAACAGTCTCTTGCCAATGCTACGCTTTCCGTAATAAATCTAAGAGACTCATCACTCCAGAAAATCTTGCAGGTTAAGAGGGGTGGCAAATTTGAACTTACATCACTACCAGAAGGAAGATACAGGTTATCGATCAGTTTCCTGGGTTACACAAACATCAGCCGGGAGATTTCCGTTACAAAAGAGAAACCCGTAAACGATCTTGGCGATATTATGATGAAGCGGGAAAGTGAAATGTTACAGGAAGTTATTGTTGAAATACCCCCGATCACCGTAAAAAATGACACCATAGAATTTAATGCAGGTAGCTATACCACCAAGCCTAACGCAGTGGTGGAAGACCTTTTGAAAAAGATGCCCGGAATGCAGGTGGATAAAAGCGGCGCCATTACCGCACAGGGCGAACAGGTAACACGTGTATTAGTTGACGGCAAACGTTTTTTTGGTGATGATCCGAAAATGGCCACCAAAAATCTGCCTCCTGATGTTGTTGATAAAATACAGGTGTTTGATGACCTGAGTGACCAAAGCAAGTTTACCGGTTTCGACGATGGCAACCGAGTAAAAACCATCAACATCGTTACAAAAAAAGACAAACGCAAAGGTTATTTCGGTAAGGGAATACTCGGTGCCGGCACTGATAAAACCTATGACGAAAGTGTTAATGTCCATCGCTTTGATGGAAGCCGCCAGATTTCATTACTGGCCCAGGCTAATAATATCAACAAGCAAAACTTTAGCTCAAAGGATGTTTTGGGTACCTCAGGGGGCGGTGGTGGAAGAGGTGGAGGTGGAGGTGGTGGACGCGGTGGCGGTGGTACTCCTTCCGGGAACGGCATCACTAATACATTAGCAGCGGGATTAAATTATCGTGATCAATGGGGGAAGAAAACCCAGCTATCTGGCAGCTATTTTTATAATGACCAACATGTGCTGAGCGATCAGCAAAGTGTGCAACAAAACTTGTTGTCAGCGGATTCATCTACCTTTAGTAACCAAAAGCAGGCATCAACCCGCGACAATCAAAATCATCGTTTTAATCTTAACATCGAACACCAGTTAGATTCCAATAACTCACTGATCTTCCGTCCGAACATAAGTTTCCAAAATACCAACTCGTCTTCAACAAGAACAAATATTTATACCGGTGGAAAGGAAGCAAAGCCTATTTATACCACCGCGTCCCGCAGGCAACAAGAGAATGCCGGGCAAAGCGGACAGTACGATCTTTTATTTCGTCACAGGTTTAAAAAGCGTTTCCGGACATTATCAGCAGGATTGAATTTCGGGAGTAACAGTAATGATGGAGATGGCAACAATTTCTCTGTAAATACCTATCCATCTTATGTTGACACCATTAACCAGCATATTGTCAGCGAGTCTAACGGAGTGAGTTTCAGTCCGACTGTTTCATTTACCGAACCAGTTGGTAAAAACAAGATCCTGGAAATCAATTATAATTACACGTACAATAAGAATACATCAGACAGGTATGTATATTCCTATGAAGGGCCCGTGAAAGGTTATGATAATTATGACAGTACCTATAGTAATGCATTTCAGAATACCTACAATGCAAACAGGCTCTCGTTAAACTACCGGATACAAAATACTAAGTATACTTTTAATATAGGTTCAGGCATACAATCGGGCAATATTAACAGTATCAATTACACAAAAAGATCAGACATTTCGCAGCGGTATGTAAACCTGACACCTACCGTAAATTTTAAATATAATTTTTCAAAAACAGAGAACTTTCGATTTAACTATTCTGGTAGAACCAGTCAGCCTGGGGTGCTGCAATTGCAACCTATCCTGATAACTACCGACTCGATAAATTTCACACAGGGCAATCCAAATCTCAAGCAGCAGTTTACGCAGTCGCTACGATTGTTGTATACTCATTTTAACACGGCAACGCAAAGGGTGATTTTTGCAACCCTAAATGTAAGTATGATTAATAATGATATCCAGAATTCTATAACCTACCTGCCATCACCGCCCAATAAAAACGGGGCCACATTAGTAGCACCGATAAACCTTAATGGAACATATGCTGTGAGTGGTTATTTCAATTATGGTCTGCCATTAAA
Organism: Chitinophagales bacterium; assembly: GCA_038199905.1. Classification (GTDB taxonomy): domain Bacteria; phylum Bacteroidota; class Bacteroidia; order Chitinophagales; family Chitinophagaceae; genus JADCRZ01. The sequence continues at coordinate 2,339 of JBBPYM010000471.1, forward strand.
AAAGCCTAAGTCGAATTTAAATTTTACCAGCAATCTTGGCTATAATCAAAGCCAGAGTTTGGTTAACCTAGTAAGCAATTTTACCAGGAACACTTCTCTTGGTGAAAAAATATCTTGGACAACCAACCTGAAGGATAATTTTGATATGAATTTAAGTTCCACTACCACATATTATATTGCCCGGAACACGCTTCAGCCAAAACAGAACTTAAATTATTACACGCAGGTATTGTCGGTGGAAGCTACTTACTATACTAAGAATGGATGGATACTTTCTGCGGATTTTGATTATATCTATAATGGCAATCGTGCATCGGGGTATAATGCAAGTATTCCTTTGCTGAATCCAAGTTTTGCGAAACAGATCTTTAAGAAGAAACAGGGAGAGATCAGGTTTTCTGTTTTTGATTTGCTGAACCAGAATATAAGTGTCAGCAGATCGGTGACGGCAAATACTATACAGGATACAAGAACAAATGTGCTTACCCGTTATGGTATGCTAACGTTTACGTATAACCTAAGAAGGTTTGCAGGGAAACAGGATCGGATGCCGCAGATGTTCAGGAACAACCGGCAGGGTGGCGGTATGCCGGGGATGAATGGGGGTGGAAGGGGGAGGCGGAAATAGTAGTTCCTGAAGATGTTGTGGGATAGGCAGTTTTTTTTACCGCAGAGTGCGCAAAGAGGAAGCGCAGAGGAGCGCAAAGAAGTTTTTGGCTATCAGCCATCAGCTATCAACCTTTGTTTGTATTGAGAGGTGGTGCTCAACGGCATGTTTTCTTATAGTTCAAAGCAATCAATTGACGCTTGAATCTTTAATATAACACTAGCTGCAGTAATAAGAAAATCAGCGGTAAATATTTTTTAAGTCCTTTTCAAATAACGTATAAGGATCATCGTAGAACTTTATAAAATCAGGTACGCTGGCCTGGCCGGGAAAGGGGGCATAAAAATGAGTTGGGCTACGGATGTCATTGCGCCAGACCAGCACATAACACATGTTTATATTATTTGCGCGCATAACTTTTAACAGTGTATTGGTCCACCAGGTTTCGTTGGGGATTGATTCAAGACCTGTTTCGGTAAAGGCGGCAAGCTTGCCGGCTTTAACTGCATAATTATGTACGATTTTTAATTTCAGCATTGCGTTTTCCAGGTTATACCGGCCATCACGACCCATATCACCGTAATTATCCATGCCGAGCATATCAACCCATTGATCACCCGGGTAACGGTCGAGGTACTCGGATACTGTTTTGAATTTGTTATCGGGTGAAAACGCGTAGATAAAATTATGTACGTCCAGGCTATCTCTTAAGTAGGAGACGGTAAAGCGCCATAAGGTTATGAACTCTTCACGCGAGCAATGAGACTTACCCCACCAAAACCAATCGCCATCAAGTTCATGATAGGGGCGAAAGATGATGGGGACCAGTTTGCCATCTGCTCCTTTGATAGTATGTGCCCATTCCCCAATGCCTTTAAGGATTTCTTTATACAATTGGTGTGCTTCACCACCAGGATTGATGTATTTCACTGCAGGTTTGGAAACAGAATCCACCCAGTTGAAACCGCCCTTTGATAGCGGGTTTGAAAAATGCCATGCTGCTGTGATAACCCCGCCTCTGTTGTAAACGTTTTCTACGTTTTTGCGTGTGGCTTCCATCGTGTTCTTAATCATTTCTGGTGTTCTGCCGGAGAAGCCGCTGAAATCAATACCAACCACCGCTGGGTGAGAGCCAGTAACCGACTTTACATCTGAACGGTTGTCGTCTCCTGACCAGCCATGCCCATATTCCGTTGCGTGCTGGTGGCCAAAAAGCGTATGTTTTTTAGAAAGCTTTGCCAGGTTTCTTGCCAGTGCTTTTGTTTCCGCCGTGGCCTCAGGATCGATAAGTTTTTGGGAATGAGCCAACATAGAAAACTGCATAAACAGGATAATAAGCAGTAACATTTTATTCATAACAAGCATTTAAAAGCGGGAAGAGCAAATCTCCGGATTATTGTTTAATAAGAATGTTTAATTAGACCCTATTTTAAACAAGATGGTGTTGGAAGAAGTGCCGCATCGGTGAGACGGACATAAATGGCCGGTCACCAAAATGACCGACCAAATGCCTGGTAAATCTCTATTTTAAAATACGACGTTGTTATTCAGTCAGATGATAATGTCAACGGATCAGTAAAATCTATGGAAGAATGACGCTAAAATACCATGAAAATTACCCCCTAATATCCCATCCCATCTTACCGCGTAGCATTGCGCGGATCGGCGGTTGGTTTTAGCTCGTATTCTACCGGGGGGGTTGCTCCCAACAGTTTTTTTACGAAATAATCCCACCTGCGTCTTGTCATGTATAAAGAGAACTCACCATATCCATGCCTGCTGTTAGGGAAAAGTAGGAGGTCAAAATCTTTGTTGGCTTTTATTAAAGCATCTACCACGAGCAGGCTATTGTATGGAGGAACATTATCATCCATCATTCCATGGGCGATCAGTAATTTACCTTTCAGATTTTTTGCATACACCTGGTTAGCCTGCGCTTCGTAATTAGACTTGCCATCAGCATCTTCTTTTAGCAAACCGATATATCTTTCTCCCCAGTCATCTTCATAGTTACGGTTGTCGTGATTGCCGGATTCCGAGATACCAACTTTGTAGAAATCGGGGTAACGGAACATGGCCGCCGCCGTTGCGTACCCTCCACCGGAATGGCCCCAGATGCCCACCCTGCTGGTATCGATATAGGGATATTTTTTTGATAGTTGTCTTATGCCCGTTATTTGGTCAGGTAGCGTGTTGTCTGCCATATTACCATAACACATGTCGTGAAATAGTTTTGATCGCAGGGGGTTACATGTTCCTTCTATCGCGACCACTACAAAACCCAGTTCGGCAAGTGCCTGGTTATCGCCGCTCGCCACAGAAAACGACCAACTGGCAATGCTGCCTTGCTGTGGGCCGGGGTAAATATAGTTTACAACTGGATATTTTTTTTGCGGATCCAGGCTGGTAGGTGTAAACATCAGCCCATAAAGATCCGTTTGTCCGTCACGAGCTTTTACAACTATCGGTGTGGGTGGTTTCCAGCCGGAAGCCGTGAGGCGCGAGATATCTGTCTTTTCGAGATTTACAAGAAGTTTTCCATCTGCTCCCCTTAAAACCATAACTGGTGGCTGATCTTGCTTGGAGAAGTTATCCACAAAATAACGGCCTGAGGGAGATAATGAAATTTCATGATTGCCGTCCTCGGGAGTTAACAAGGTAAGATTTTTGCCATCGAGTCCTACCCGATAAAGGTGGGAAAAGTATGGATTGCGGCCTGGTTCACGACCACCGGCCAGGAAATAGAGCAGCCGGTTCTTTTCATCAACTCTAAGCAGTTCCGAAATTGCCCAGTTTCCTGTGGTAATTTGGTTTTTCAGCTTGCCAGATATGGCATCATAGAGGTAGAGGTGCCCCCAATTGTCGCGTTCAGAATACCATAAAATTTCATTGGAATCATGCAGGTATCGCCAGTTGCTGCTGCCCTGTCCCGATTCAAATTGTGTTGCCACAACCTCTTCAAATACCTGGCGTAGTTCTCCGGTGGAAGTATTGGCTATATAAAGTTTTTCCTGTTTGTGATCGCGGGAGGTGGAGACAAAAGCCAACTCATTGCCGTCTTTGCTCCATTCAACATCACCAAAAGTATTCCCCTCGCAGGAGATATCATCGCACAGTGTGCCGCGATGTGGATCAGGGCCCATTTTCATCCGGATCACTGTTGCACTATCGAGGTCAATGATAACACGGTGGATCATTGCTATCTCTTTATCGCCAGGCAGCGGGTATTTCCAGGATTCCAGTGTTGGCTTTCCGACGTTTGTTGTAACCAGGTACATGTCGCTCACATTCCGCTGATCCTGCTGGAAAGTTGCTATTTTTTTTGAGTCAGGAGACCAGCTAACGATTGGGCGATCACTTCTTTTCCAGCCCGCATTATCCGTTGCATAGCCGAAATCTTTTATACCGTCGGTTGTTAACTGCGTGTGTTTATTGGTGGCCATTTCTCTTGACCATAAGTTATGATCCTTGATATACACAGCGCGTTTACCGTCGGGTGATAATGACTGAGCCGACGCGTACTGGTTAACATCGGATATTTTTGTGGGAGAATCGTAAAGACTACAACTATTGGTTTTAAGGTTATAATTCCATCTTTTTCTATCGGCAGAAAAAAATATGGAGTTGCCATCAGGAGAAAAAACGATTGTTGAGAAAGGAAGACTTGTTGCTTCATAGTTTTTGCCCGCCGCCTTTGAAAGCGCAGCAGCAAGTTTGGCATGATCGAAAGCGGGAACTCGTGTTTTGCGAGCAGGATCTACCAGTATGAATTCGCTTCCATGTGCTGTCAGGTTGCGGTACCAGAACCGGTCATCGTCCATCCAGTTGGGCCGTACGCTTGCCCGGTCAACAAGCTTGCTGGTATTATAACCCATAGATTGCTCTGCCCGCTGGTAATCGGCTGAAGTTAGAGAAGCCTGGTTGGTAGATTGCGAAACGCAATTCGCCGCGAAGAGCGTGAACACTAAAAAGAAAGAAAATTTATTCATAATTTAATTGTTAATGGTAAACTGGGTCAGCCATGATAAATGTCACTCACAACTCAAATCAATACCCGTTCCAGCCTGAAGGCGCAATATAATTTTTTATCGCTTATCTACGACGGTACCAGTTACATGCATGATTGTGAGGGGTGCTTTTCCGGTACGCAAGAATCTTGTTAAAGACATTACGAACTGCAAGTCCTGATTTATGGCAGGAATCGTTAGAGGGAACTAAATTAATAAATAATCCTGACGAGGGAAAATTGGCCGGGCAGCTGAGCATGTGAAATTTTTTTCACCTAAAGGGCATTCAGGGTACCATACAATAGTAGAAGGAGCAGAGCCATAACTATTCTCCCGGTCGTTTTCCTGCAAATTCCAAATTCTGAAGACCAGGTGGGAACCTTTTCTAAATTGCCTTTGAGAACGATAGATTCAACCAGACAAACATTTAATATTTAACAAATGGCCGTACCGAATTCAATAATGATGGCATAATTTTTTAAAGGATTTCAAATGTTTATCACTCGAAATTTATTCATCTAACATTATCACTATGAAATCACTGAAAGTAATAACAGCTTCTGCGGCACTACTTATTTCGTTAGGCGCTTTTAGCCAAAGTACAGGTACTAAAACAACTACCGGCAGCAAAACAAAAGCAACCACCGGTTCTCGTATTACACCTGGAACAAAAACCACGACTACAACCCCAAAATCAACAACAACCAACCCTGGCACAACAACACCCGGCTCAACAGTAGTTCCAGGGTCAACTACGCAACCAAATTCCAGGGTAAATCCTGGCTTTACGCCACCGCAAAGTGCTACTGTTCCAGGTACTATTCCGGGAACTACGACAGTTCCAGGAACTACTACTTCGCCTAACACCAGGCAGGTTCCAGGTAGCAGCACATTACCTAACACAACGCGTGCGAACAAAAACCCAGGTTCAACAACAACGACGCCGAAGTCAACAACACCAGCAGCGAAAACTCCAGGACCGAAGTAGTTGCTGTTTGCAGATTTTTTTGAACCACAGAGAAAAACCGGAGAAGAAAGGGGAGTGGCGCAGAGGACACCTCTGTGTTACTCCCCTTTCTCCTCCGGTTTTTCTCTGTGGTTCAATTTTAAACGCCAGCAAGGTGCATCACCCACAAAAACAGGGAAAGAATCTACTTGTTTCGGCTAATTTTAGTTGGAAATGTGTTTCTTTTGCATATGATAAAATTAATCTCCGCCTCACTTTTAGTTATAGCCACTTTAGCTGGTTGTTCTTCATCAAAAAAATCTGCCTCCAGTATGGCTGCAACCAGTGTCACCGCGCCAGAAACTAAATTGTTATCTCAGCCGGTTTACGAGATGCGTGTGTATTATGCCGCCCCTGGTAAACTGGATGATCTTAATGCGCGTTTCCGCAATAACACTACCCGCATTTTTGCCAAACATGGCATGACGAATATTGGGTACTGGGTACCAATAGAAAATACAGAAAATAAGCTGATATATTTTCTTTCATATCCCAATCGTGAAGCCAGGGATATCTCCTGGAAAGCATTTAGCGCCGATCCTGAGTGGCAGGCAGTGGCAAAAGCTTCCGAAGCAAAGGGTAAACTGGTGACCAAAGTTGAGAGTACTTTCATGCAGACTACTGATTATTCACCTGATTTAAAAATAGCTGCTAGTCCCAATCCACGCACTTTTGAATTGCGGACCTATACTGCTTCTGCCGGTAACCTTCAAAACTTGCACGACCGTTTCCGTAGTCATACGATGAAATTGTTTGAGAAACACGGCATCACCAACGTCATCTATTTTCAACCCATGGATAGCGCCAATGGTGCTAAGAGTGACAAACTCATCTACATGATAGCTCATAAAAGTAAAGATGCTGCTGATGCTTCCTGGAAGGCTTTCCGGGAAGATCCTGACTGGGTAGCAGCCAAAACTGCTTCGGAGGTTAGAGGTGGTGGATCCCTTACAACGAAAGTTGAAAATGTTTTTATGACGGCTACGGATTATTCGTTGATGAAATAATGCCGGGAAGGCAGAAGCATTATGTTTATTTCAATGGTTTCCAACATGGAGGTAATATGTAAACCGTAATAGAGAGCCTAAGCTTTTTAAGACAAATCCTTTACCCAGTTTTTAGCTTTATTTCTTGGTCTGGTGATTCAAAAAAAACGAGTGGTTACAAGGTGGCAGATGGTTCTCAATGTTTATAGCGAATATTTTAAGTGCTACGCGACCTGTGAGATCTTCTCAATATCTCATGGTTTGCAGTGAAATCATTCTCATACAGCCAGAACTTCACCGGCTTTCAAAACGGGTTTTGTTTAAACAGGTGAGGTCGGACTTGTAAAGCCTAGATCACGTATGCAAACCCAACCGTTATACCTAAATTTATAACATAAAGTTGATGATTGCACATAGCTAAGTTAATAACTTCCTGCCTATATGAAGCCAAATTGAAAAACAACAAAGGTAAAAAAACGGCTTCCCTCTGCCCCATTTTGGCAAACCCATTGTTACCAACAGGGATTCTCTCTCATTTTGGTTGTGTTATTTATTGTCTTCGCTGAGTTGTTCTACCAGGCGAAAGTTTTCAATAGTCCTGCCTTTCAGGTGATGTTTCCATTTGTTAAGTAAAGGTTGTTCTAATTTAAACTCACGGTATTCGTCCGGGCTCATAATAGGAATTCCTTTGACTATTAGATAAATTCGTTTACACTCTTTACAGGTAAAATATCCTTCCTCAATATTGCCTTCAATAGTTTGGTTGATAATGGTTAGCGCTAAATCCGCCTTGTCAAAAGAGCAACATAGTTTTTTGATGGTTTCTAATGTCATTTTTTATTTATACTTAATTGTTTTAAATATTCTCTAATGGATTCATTTGGTTTGTCCGAACTCATGATGCCTGATATTACTGCTATGCCATCAAAAGAAAGTTCGTTCAGTTTTGCAATGTTGTCAGGGTTTATCCCACCAGCCAAAAAGATAGGCATGGTTGTTAATGCCTTTGCTTTCCGGATATTTTCAAATCTTACCAGCTCACAACTATTACTGGTAGTGGAAGGAAAAATAGAACAAAAAGAAATATAATCTATTTTATTTTTGTTTGCCCAATGCAATAGTGATAAATCATTATTACAGGTTAAGCCGGTAATAAATGCTTTGTTGATTGTTTTTTTGATATGCTCAAAATTGCCAGGAATGGAATCAAAATGAACACCATCTAAATCAATTTCATTAATCCATTCCCATTTATTGTTAATGAGTACAGGAACATTCTTTTCGTGGCAAATGGCAATAATACTTTGTATCAGTTTAAAGTTATTTTCCCTTGGCAAAAAATTATCCCATAGCTGCACTGCTACAATTTGCTCCTGTAAAATGCTACTGAGTTTATGCAGCAAAATGGTTTTATCCAAAGATGGATCAACCACCAGGTACACTCCCGGGTTTATTTGACTTTTTATTTCCATTCCTTTTTGTAAGCGTTAATAAATGCAGCCCAGTAAGGGTCTTCTGCCATATAAACTAAATTGCTTTCTTTTTCATTTTCCACCAGCTGAAAGCCGTACTCCTTTTCTTTTACTTCACCAACCATACAGCAGGGTATGTTTTCTTTACCAAGGCGCTCAATAATGAGTAATGCCTTGTCTTTTTTACAGGTAATGATCATGGAGCCTGCTCCCACACAGTAACGGGGGTCAATAGAAAATAAGGAACAAACCTGTTGCTGAATATCTCCTATAGGAAGTTGTTCATTATAGATAACAACGCCGTTGTCAGAAGCACAAGCCAGTTCATATATGGCTCCCAATACACCACCTTCAGTAACATCATGCATAGCTGTTACATCATCATCCCGGGTTCCTTTACCCACTGCCGTTAAAGCGTCTTTTAGGGAAGATGTTTCATAAAATAGCCCAATAGCTTTATCATAAGTTTCCTTTCCCAATTTATTCTTAACAGTTTCCGGGAAACTCATGGCAAGTATGGACGTGGAAGAAATAGCACATTGTTTAGTTACCAAGATAACATTACCTGCTCCGGCATTTGACGAAGTAAGGACTTCTGATTGTGGCGCAACAGTAAAAAATGTTCCACCTCCGGCAATGGTGGAATGTTGTCCTTCAATAAAACCAGTATGTCCGCCTGTAATGGCTACTCCGATATCACTACAGAATTTGTGTATATAATTCCAATAGGTATTAAAATCTGCTTTGGATAAATTTGGCGGAAGATTTAAAACAAACTGCCCGTACATTGGAGCAAAACCTGTTGTTGCCATATCGTTGGTCATCAGGTGTACTGACAGCCAGGCAGATTCTTCCAGGCCTAAGGATGGAATGAGTGATAAAGGATCGCTGGTAGCAGCTAAGACCATATCTCCGGGCAAATCAATAATGGAAACATCTACCCCAAACTTCGGCCCCATGCGTACTTCTTTTCTCTTGAGTCCACACTTTACCTGGACTATATCTTTAAACAACTGGTGATCTATTTTTCCGAGCTTGTCTTTCATTTATTCAACGTCGTTTAATTTGATATACAGTCCAAAAAAATCACCATAAGGCAGGCCCCATTGCTGAATAGGAAACCATTTAGGTAAACCTGTGCAGGTCCATTCAATGGAATACAATCTGCCCTCTAATGCTTTGTCAACTATTTCGATCAATTCTTTAGGTGTATAAAAAGTAGCGGTAACGTAAAATGGATTTTTACCAAATAGTTGCTGAACACGCCTTCTCACTACTTTAAGAGAATTCCTATTCATCATACCCAATGCAATACCATATTTAGCAACCCTTGCAGCTTCCCGGATTACTTTTACTGGGTCTTTGTAATATTCAAACGTTGTAATAAAAGCCAGGTTGTCAAAAGTATGATCCTTAAAAGGCATATGATGAGAATCTGCCATTACCAGGTCGCCATCAAACAAATGAATGGCCTGTGATAACATCAGCGGTGAAATATCGCCTCCTGTGGCTTCTATTCCAATTTCCTTCCACCATCTTGTAAACCGGGTAGTGCCACAGCCAAATTCGAGTAAGGTCTTTACACGTTTATCTTTTGAAACAAGTTGTTCCATTACTTTCTTTTGCCAGATTTCAGCTCTTTTATACCTGCCTTCATACCACTGTTCGTAGGTGTCGGTATGCTCCCGGTTAAAAAACCATTCAGGCCTGTTTTGCCAGTTTTGCTGGCTTTGGGGAATTAATTCAAAAGACTTTTTTTCTATTTCCATTTTGTAAACTGTATTAAAATAAAAATCCACCTGGTTAGTAAAGGAACTAAGAAGATGGAGTACAAAATGGAACTTTCAATACTGCATCCCTACGTTGGCATTATCCAGATCAGGTGTCGGGTATTATCTCAGCCTTACCTTGTAGTAAAGCACCCCGTGCATTTTATATTTGCGAAAATAGTTGAATTCGGTTTAAATCATATCATTTAAACCGGATATGTTTTAATTTTTTTGGTAACGTTTAGCATTGCCGAACTTTGCTATTCTTGATAGATTAGAAGGCCAGGCAACACAGACAGTTGAACTCGGAAACCAGGATGATAAACCACTTGTCTTTTCCCTTATAAACATGCCTAACATCTCGGGGAGGACCTATTAAAATTTGCAAACCTTGGCACAAAGTAGTGTATATGCCAGGACTGTGTTAATCTTCCGGGAGTGGTCCCACACTGATTTCCTTCTGTTCATAAATTACACGAGAAGGAATATCATAATCTATTCAAGGAGGGCCCTTGAAATGTGCTTGATGCCCGGGAATTGGGGACGCTCTCTGGCCAGAACAACATTCTCTTGCGCGCATCCCGTGTTAACTAGAACAAATTGCCTTTATTCTCTAGACTTTTGAAGCAAGCTCATCGAAAACTAATCACAGGAGTTAGGGGAGAACATAAGCTGCCCGCGGAATTTCGTACAAGTCAAAATTGGATAGGGGGTAGTGGGCCAGCTGATGCTTTCTTTGTTCCACTTCCCATATTTAATGTTGATGAACTAACTGGAGACTTAGAAAACTTTTTACATAATGACCAAATCGATGTTCCTCTTATACGTATGGCGACAGCGCATTATCAATTTGAAACAATACATCCTTTCCTAGATGGGAATGGACGTATTGGCAGATTGCTAACAACATTGTTTTTAGTAGATCAAAACATATTACACCAACCGCTTTCATACCTTTCGACTTACTTTGAGAAAGATAAAGCATATTATTGCGACAACTTTACCAGGGTTCGTGAAAAATGAGATATGATTCATTGGCTTAAATATTTTGTAATCGGAGTAAAAAACCTGCCCAAAAAGCAGTTAATACTCTATCAGAAATAGGGAAAATGAAGCAAGAGATGAAAAGCAATATTCATGAAAATGGGGTAGGCTTACCAGGTCGGCACTTCAGTTACTGAATTAACTTTTTATGCATCAAATCATAACAGGTAAGAGTGCTCAAGTAATTGGTAGCCTCATTAAGAAAGCTGCTGGAGAGTTAATAGATAATTTTGAGAAAGCCGGAATAATCGTAGCGCAAACTGGCACAATCGGAATTGGATTGCTGTCTTTATAGATCACCTAATTTCATTGGAGACCGTAAAGGGAATTTAGCAGATGTAACTTTACATTAACTCAGAAGTCGTCGCTGCTGCAAACAACCTTAGAAAGATGAATGCTTATAATCACAGGTTTCATAATTGACCCACAGCGTATGTTGCCTTAACGTTGGGAGCATCGCTTCCTCCTTTGGGCTCAATCGTAATGGTAAAGTCTTTTGCCTTACTAATATTTTTCATTTTTATAAGCTGCCCTTCTTTCCTGATATCAAAAATGCCCAAATTAACAGGTTGATTATCCAGCATAGCCCAAAGCTGAAACTGTTTGTCTGCAACGGATTTTGGAATATTGCCTAATAGAAGGAAGGTATTTTTAGAAAGTGTGTCCCAATAGACATGCGCCATACAGTGTCCCTCGTTAGCTGGCTCTACCATGGTTGTCCATTTTATAGATGGTTTCTGAACTATCGACTTAAGCGCTTTAACTGATTCAGCATGACTTGCATGATCAAACTGATTTGCCACCTCTACATTTGCCCGAAGCATATCCTGGAATTTAGTATTAACAGAGTTAGCCCAATAAGACATTCCGGCAACCAGTAATAAACAGGCTGCGGTTATATATTTCCAAATGTTTAAATGGCGAACCGGTGACAGGTAATGCATTTCTTTACCCTGAGTTCCATTTGTTCCGGGCACAGTTATCGATTGCAATATTTCTGCTTTTAAATGTGCAGGTGGCTCTATCGTCTCTCGCGCCAGTTGATTTTCTAGTGCCAACTCAAACGATTTCCGGGCTTGCGCTATTTCCGGGTGTTGGTCGCACAGAATCTCAAACTCACGGCTCTCCGCTTCTGTGGCTAGTCCCAGAACGCAGCATTCCACTACTCCACTTTGTATGTAATCTTTAATATTCACGATATTTTACATAATATGGTGCCTAACTCTGATAAAGCTGTTTTAATTCCTGTCTGTACCATGCCTGACGACATAGCTAAACTTTCTGCTATCTGCTGGACAGTTAAACCCTTATAGTAATAAAGATCAAACAACTTTTTTTGTTCGTCGTCCAGTTTGTTTATTGCTTTTTTTAACCCTGAATTATCAATTTCTAATTGTGACAAGAGAGGTAAATCTTCCCGGGAAGTTTTAGCCCGTTCCAATTGGTGCAGGTATTGTTCAGACCTGGTTTCATCAAGAGCTGTAATACGGGCGATGTGTAACATCCAGGTAAATAACCTTTCTTTTTCGGGATCATAATTATCAATGCTGCGCGAGATAGTCATAAATACCTTATGCATCACATTCTTTCCTATTTCTTCATTTCTAACAATTTGAAGCACAAGAGTATATAAAGCAGCAGCATGTTTATTATATAGCTCGGTAAAAGCGGATTGCCGCTGACCCTTGAGCTGAGCGACTAATCTTCCCTCCTTATATAATGTCTTTGGATCCAAAAAACGAATTAGATTATTTTGTTACACGTATAATACCTTAATCAGTAAATATAATAATTTTAAGTATCAGGGTTTAATATTATAACTCAGGCCCTTATTTCCTTCATTGTAGATCAAATTTAAAATATCTCCAATCACGAGTTTTAACAGTGAGCGAAAAACTCTGGTGCCAATGATGTGAGTTAACCTTTTTGATAATAAAGTAAAATTGATGATTGCCACTGATAGCTCTTGCAAAAATACTTAACAGGGCAGTTTCAATTCCGCGTGAATGAGATCACCGGCCTGGTAGAAGTGATCAATCATGGTCGCCATGTAGCCGTTAGGGCAACAGGGATTCTTACCGTTCTCAAGCCTGGGTACCGGCGAAAACAAGTTGAACTCAAAACCTGCCTCTTCTGTTTTTTCTTCATCCGGATGATTATGTAACGGTTATATTAAAGGTCCAGAAAACATACCTGGTTAAGTCTTCGAAGTATTTGGTGTTCCAAAAAGAATCGTCGGTCAGGGTTATATGATTGCTCAATAGGGTGATGCAGTTTCCTGTTCTGATGATCTGTGCAGCATATTGAGCATTAAAGCCTATTGTAAAAATTGAATTTGCGGGTGGACTTCCCTTTAACCTGTACCTCGTTCAAATAATAATGATTTGAAAACAGTTTTGTAGCAAAGCCGACTTTTATCTTCTTAATCATTCTTTCGGGCTTTATAATCTATGAGGTGTAAAAATAATTTTTTACAAAAACTCCTCAAAAAATATGTATCAAATTATTTATGCAAATAAAAAAGCAGCTACGAATCTAAATTCATAACTGCTTGATTTCC
>JBBPYM010000472.1:0-4927 GCA_038199905.1 Chitinophagales bacterium
ATTGAGGATCAGTCATATTCCTCACCGGCAAACGAAACTTACCGCAATCAATCCCCACCAACTTCATATATGCCTTGCCGGTAGCGATGCCTCCGTATTTCCCCAGGAGATTAATCATGGCTATCGATTCCTGCTGCAATGTTTGTGCAAGTTCAAGGTTGCCGGTATTGAAGGCACTGATCAACTCATTATATAACGGTGCCGCATAGTTGAAAGTGCTACCTACGGCTCCTTTTGCTCCAGTTGCAAGTGCTGCCAACATGCATTCATCCCGTCCCCAAAGCATATCGAACTTCTTATGATTGTATTGCGTACAAGCAAGAAAATCCATCAGGTCTTCATGGGTGTACTTTATTCCCACAAAATTATCAATCTTGTTGTCAACCGCTTTCAATAATTCAAACATTGAATAATTTCCACCAGTAAGTACAGGAATATGGTAATAGTAAAAAGGCATTCCCGGAATAACGTCCGCAACAGCCTTGCAACATTCCGCCAGCATCCCAACATCGGCAGGTTTGAAATAAGATGGAGAGGTAAAAGCAATGGCATATAAACCGATGGTGTGCGCGTGTTTAGCAAGCTCCTTGCAGTCATCCATACACGTTCCTCCCACCAGTGTAATAACCTTGAAATCATCATCGGTATTTGCTTTAACCCAGGCTTCTGCTACCAGCTTTTTTTCATTCAGAGTAAGTGATACACCTTCCCCCGTTGAACCACAAATAAAGGCACCTTTTACACCATTCTCCTTTAGAAATTTGTAATAGTCAGGAATCATGGTAAGATTAAGACTTCCATCTTCGTGCATGGGAGTAAAAGGAGCAGCAATCAATCCCTGCAAATGCTCAAATATCATAATTAACACTTTTAAATTCGAACTAAATTTTAACACAAGAATTTATGCTGGTACTGCTTCTTTTTATATAAAAGCCTCAACCAGCTTAAAGATTTCCAATTCTTTTAAAATTGGGGGTACCCGGCATTTTGCTGAAGCGCACGGTTATTCGTCAATGTATTCCGATCGATCGGCCAAAGTAGTTTGTAAGGTTCAGATGCCATTATGGTGGTGTATTTGTACACGTATTTATCACCCAGTCTTCTCAAATCATACCATCTCTTTCCCTCAAAAATAAGTTCAAAGAATCGTTCCTGGAGGATTGCTTCTTCCGGGTTTGCATCGATTGGCTGGTTTGGATAAGCATGAACGGCAGTATTATAATTGGCTCCGTAAGCGCGTTTTCTTACCAGGTTTATCTCAGTTGACGGATCCTCGTGCAGGATAATTTTAGCTTCGGCAAGGAGCAGTAACAAATCGGCATAACGATAAATTGGAAAATCGTTGGTGTATTGTCTTGCTCCGGCGTTCTGTTGACCCTGGTATTTTTTCACAAAAGCTCCTGCGAGCTGATATTTGCCTCCCGGGCCTATTTCGTAACCAGGTTGAATTGACGCCCATTTCCTGGAATCTTTGTCGTCGAATTTTCGAAATACTGCGATCTTGGTGGGCGCCCTCAGCAAGCCACCCCAGTTATCGGTAGCAACGTCAAATTTACGGTTGTCCGCCGAATCATAAAAGTTCGCAATAAGACCGTTTTGCGGAAAGAAAGTACCAGCAAAAGGCAACCCTGCTTCATCAAGCTTGTTTCGAACAGCAAAAATCACCTCATCATTTCCTTTATTAGTTGCTGTAAACACATTAGCAAAGGATGGCAGTAGTGCAAGCGAAGGAACATTTGTACGAATATCCATCAACGCATTTTTAGCGGTAGTTGCATCAGCTGCACCTCCACCCCTATAACTTGTCCATAAATTCACCTCGGCTTTCAACATCTGTGTAGCTGATTTAGACCAGAAAGCTTTCTGATTCATAAAAGTATAGTTGGCGCCGAACGCAGTATTTGAACTTTCAATATCCTGTTTGATAAGAGCCAGCACTTCCGCCTCGGTTGAAGCCGCTTTTGCCAAACCTGATATATCGATAGACGTAGTTGGTTCAGTTTGAATAATTACTTTTCCCCATGAACGATACATCTGGAAATAGTAAAAGGCACGCATACCATGAGCAATACCCAGGTAATAAGGCTTGTTCGGAACGGCAACAACGCCCGGTGAATTCAGCTTGCTGATAAGCAAATTAATTTGGTTGATGTTTGAATAAAAGCCACCGAAATCACTCACACCTGGAGCATCCATGTCGAGATTGTTTAGCCATAAACGCTCGAGACCCTGTGATGATTCCCCAGTGAAAGCTGAACTTGAACCAGGATCATGACCAAAGATATCAGCACGCAGCTCGCCCAGATATTCCAATGAATTTATGTGTGTGCGAAACCGGGAATGAATGCCTGTTACAAATGCATCAACCTGCTGTGGTGTTTGCCAGAAGTTGACATCACTGATGCTGCTCTCCGGAGCGAGGTCAAGCTTCTTCGAACAAGAATTTAAAGTTACCATCAGGCAAAACACTGCAAGGATAACTACAATTATATTTTTCATAAACGAAGAAATTAAAAATTTAAAAAGTAACCTGTACACCTATAACAACTGATCGCGGAACCGGGTATGTACCAGCATGAATTCCTGTTACTACACCGTTAGACACCGGGGCTTCGGGTGATGAACCGCTAAAGTTTGTAAGATAAAATAGATTGTTACCGCTTACGTACACGCGAGATTGCGTCAGAAACCTTGTTTTTGAAAGCAAGGTCTTTGCAAGCTCGTATGACAAAGTGATTTCCCTGCTGGCCAGGTAATCGCCTTTTTCGTAGAAGCGCGAATTGTTGCTATTCAGCGCAACAGTCGCATTGTTACTCCGGGTATAATTTTTCTTACCTACCGGCGCAGCGACCTGGTCAGCATAATATACTTTGGGTATATCAGATGATGTGTTAGTGGGCGACCAGGCTTCTTTTTGAAGATCAAAATAGTTGAAGGTGCCCTGGAAGTTTCCTAATGTACGCGCAACAAGGTCATTATAAATAACATGACCAGTTGCGAATTCAAACCGGGTGTAAAGCGTGAATCTCTTGTAACTGATGTTTGCAGTAAATCCTCCGGTCCATTTAGGGAATATATTTCCTACAAGAACCTGGTCTCTGGAATCAATAGTATCGTTCTTATCAACATCAGACCAATTTACATCACCTGGAGTAATTTTACCAGTTCCATAGGTACTGTTCGGACCACTGATCCGTGCAATAAGGTCTTTTCTTGAACCTGCTGTTTTGGCAATTTCTTCAGCACTTGAAAAGATAGACATCTGTTTATACGCATATACATCGCCGATAGATTGACCCTGTTGCAGTCCACCAACCCAGATGACTTTGCCAACGGAAGGATCATACACCTGCAATCCACCCTGCCTGTTATTTTCGTTTCCGTTAAATGGAAGTTCAACAATTTTGTTTTTAACGAAAGAAGCATTTGCGCCAAGATCAATTTTTAAACCATTTGGCTGGTTAAGAACATTGGCATTAACGGCCATTTCATAGCCTTTATTCTGGTATGTTCCAAGGTTTGTTCTGAACGATCCGAAGCCTGTATAATTAGGCAATTCGAGATTTGTTAAGAGATCGCTGGTTTTACGATCATAGTAGTCGAATATCAATGTTATCCTGTTATTCAGTAGACCGATATCGACACCAAGATCTATAGTTTTACTTTTTTCCCATCTCAAGTCACTGTTGATCATGCCTGTGTTAAGGAAGGTAGCATTGCCATTGTACAAACCCTGACTTCCATAATTACCCTGCACTTCATATCTTCCCAGACCGGCAACGTTTCCATTCTCACCATAACTTATCCGCGGCTTGAAGGTTGAAATGAGTTTATCCAAGCCAATTGTCTCGAAGAATGCTTCGTTGTGCATGTTCCAACCGGCTGACATCCCTGGAAAAACACCCACGCGATTTCCTTGGGCAAGGCTTGAAACAGCATCCTGGCGTACTACCGCGGTTAACAGAAAGCGATCATCATAAGCATAATTCAACCTTCCAAAGGACGATAGTATACGGTATTGAGATCGGGTTGTATAGTTATCCGCCGGAACAAAAGTTGTTGCCGCATTTACAGTCGGAATATCATCAGTGGGCGCATTCGTACCTGCAACCTGCATTACAAATGCTTTTGTCCCGTAATACTCGGCACCAGCCATCGCACTTACATCATGCTTGTCTGCGAAGGTCTTTGAGTAGTTTATTATAGCATTATATTGTTGCTGGAAGTCCCTTTGCCATAGTGAAGATGACCGCCTGCTGGTGCTGCTAAAAGTTGGTGGATTTGAATAAATATTAGAGTAAGTCTGCGTAGCTCTTTGGAATGACTGATTCAGTTCCTCTGCCATGTAAGCATTTCCTGTTGCGCGAATATATAAACCTGGCAACAGGTCCCATTTAACTGAAGCGTTTACTGTAATCCTGTTAACTTCATTTGATCTGTCAGCCTTTCCGAGCCAATAAAGCGGATTGCCATCACTGTTCCCATTACCTGGATTCGGTCGGGTTTTCTCCGGATCCATCCACGGATTGAAGGTTGGCCATACCGCGAGGCTTCTATAAAGCGTATTAACTTCTCCAGCGATCGTTCCAACCTGGGAGGAGGTTGAAAGTACTGCGCCCGTACTGATTTCCAGGTTTGGTTTTACTTTATACGATCCATTGATATTACCTGAAAACCGTTTATAGTCGGAACCCACAATGATCCCATCTTCTTTATAGTAGTCGAAGCTGGCAAAATATTTTCCTTTGTCATTTCCACCAATAACATTTACATAATGATCCTGCGTGTAAGTGTTTTTAAACACGATATTTTCAATTTCGCCACCGTGATCCTTGAATATTATTGTTCCACCATAAGGATCAGAAACTGTATCCCAGCCACTGCTCAAAAGGCCGGCAGTTGTTGAGTTAAAAGGACGGATATCAAA
>JBBPYM010000473.1:0-6936 GCA_038199905.1 Chitinophagales bacterium
ACATCCAGGTACATGGATTTGGATGAGTACCTGGCGTTGACAAAGAAAATCGGCACCGAGCCATTGGTTGGCATCAATTTGGGATCGGGGCAAAAGTATAATAGGGTGGAGGAAGGAATAGAAGAAGCCAGGAAGCTTATGCAGTATTGCATACAGTCTGGTGTAAGAGTGAAATATTACTATCTCGATAATGAGCCTTACCAACCTGATGCCAATTTTACTTTTACGCCGGAGCAGTACGCCGATAACGTTAACCGCTATGCGATTGTAATGAAGAAGATCGACCCGGCAATCAAGATCATCGTAAACACACACCCCAACAAAGACATCTGGACAAAAACGTTGATCACCAACGCGGGTAAAAACATTGATTTTGTAGATGTTCACTTCTATTGGAAATTCAAAAACGCAACCTTCGAAAACTGGAAGAAGGAAGCCAGGATGACACACCGCGCCGACAGACCGTACAGTGAGCAAAGAGGGTTGTTTAAAAAGATATTTGCCGATGCGGGTTTTCCAAACATTGAGTTAGTGGTGCTTGAATGGAACATTGGTCCAAATGGAACCGGCAATGTGCCGCCCACGGAAGCAGAGGCCGCCATTATGGTTTCAGAGGAGTTTACGCAGTTCATACAATCCGGTCTGTATATGTCGTGCTTCTGGCCCATTTCCACACCTACAAAAACAGAGTGGAATAACAGGACGCTGATGGATGCTCAGGACAACCACCGGCCACACAAAGTGTACGACATGTTTACTTTGTTCAGTAACGTTTTTGGTAACATGCAGGTGAAGACCACAGTGTCGGAGGAACGCTTAATTACCATAGCGGTCAAGAGCCAAAGCGGCGACGAAATGTGGGTGTATCTTATTAACAAAAACCTCGATAAGCCCTTTGTTGACGTAAATCTTGCACTAAGTGATTTTAAAGCATCCGGGTATACTGCAGTCGGCTTCGAAGCTTCAGATAGAAAGGAGGGCAGCCTGGACATAAAAAAAATAAGTATCATTAAGAAGGATGAATCGCATTTCAGCCTTTCGGTGCCACAATTTTCTTTCACAAAAGTTACACTTAAAAAACAGAGGTAGTCAATTTTAAAACAACAGCATATGTCAAATAAAATGTCGCGCAGGCACTGGAGTACGCTATCGTTAGCCGGTTTGGCAGGTTTGCTCGTTCCTTCCGGACTTGTATCGTGTAAAACTGCTGCACCAGCCTCCACCGGCAGCACTGCTTCTGCAGCAGTTGGTAATTCGGGGGTGGTGATAGGCGTCCAAACGTATAGCTTCAGGGATATGGATCTGACAAGTGCATTGAAAGCAATGAATGACATCGGTATTAAAAGCTGTGAGCTATGGCAGGGGCATGTAGAACCCAGGGAACTTATGTGGAAAGCAGGGACAACACCCGCGGAGGCAAAACGAAAGCAGGAAGAATTAAAGAAGTGGCGCGCAACGGTAAGTATGGATGAAGTCAAGGCCCTTCGTGACCAGATTCATAAAGCTGGTGTTACCATCCAGGCATATAATGGTCCCTTTGCCGTTAAAGACCCTGATGAAGAAATGGAACTTGTTTTCAGAACAGCGCAGGCTTTAGGAACAGATACGATAACCACTTCGGCTACAGTGGCCGTTATGAAGCGGGTAGATGCACTTGCACAAAAATATAAGATAAAGGTAGCCATGCACAATCATTCGCATGTAGAAGACCCTAACCAATTCGCCACGCCGGAAAGCTTTCTCCGTGGAATGGAAGGAAACTCCGATTTTATCAGGATCAACCTGGATATCGGCCACTTCACTGCCGCTAATTATGACGCGGTTGATTTTATTAAAAAGAACCACGACAAAATAGTTTGTATTCATGTTAAGGACCGCAAAAAAAACCAGGGGGCTAACATGCCTCTGGGTGAAGGCGACACGCCTATCGCCGCGGTATTGAAACTTATAAGAGATAACAACTGGCCCATACCTGCTAACATTGAATACGAATACAAAGGGGCGGATACCGTAGCCGAAGTAAAAAAATGTTTCGACTACTGTACTAACATCTTAACTTCATAATAATCAATCATATTTATGGCCACTGAAACTGCAGAAGAAAACGAACTGAGCAGGCGAAAATTTATTGGTAATGCAGCAGCCCTGTCAGCTTTTTTTATTGTCCCCAGGTTTGTATTGGGCAGGGGTTATACGGCCCCGAGCGACATGATTACGTTAGGATACATTGGCGCTGGCAGGCAGGCGATCAACCTGCAAAAATCTTTTTTAAATACAGGCGAAGCTAAAATCATCGCTTCCTGTGATGTTTATAAAGCAAAGGTGGATGGTTTCGTACAGCAGGTGAATGCATTTTACGCGGCCAAAGCGGCACAACCAAAATACGAAGGTTGCAGGTCCTATTCCAATTTCATGGAACTGTTAGATCAAAAAGATATTGACGCAGTGGTTATTGCCACACCCGACCACTGGCATGCGGCCATGGTAGTTCGTGCAGCTAAAGCAGGAAAGGATATTTACAGCGAAAAGCCATTATCTCTTACCGTAAAAGAAGGTAGAGCAATGGTGGATGCCGTGAAAAAGTATAAACGCGTATTTCAGACTGGCAGCATGCAACGCTCTGCGCCGGAATTCAGACAAACGGCAGAACTGATAAGAAACGGTTACCTCGGCGACTTAAAAACAGTAAAGGTAAGTATTGGCGGCCCCCCCGTTCCATACGACCTGCCTGAAGAACCTTTGCCGGAAGGCCTGGACTGGAAAACATGGCTCGGCCCGAATGAGTTCGTGCATTACAACCACCAGCTTGATCCTGTTACAGGCGATCCTTTATGGGGAAGGTGGCGTGACTTTAAAGGACTGGGTGGAGGTGATATGACAGATTGGGGCGCTCATATGTTTGATATTGTACAATGGGCCCTCAATATGGATAGAAGCGGGCCGGTGGAAATTATTCCACCTAATGGAAAAGAAGTAACGGACCTTACATACCATTATGCAAACGGCGTTACCATGACGAAGGAAGATTTTGGTAAAAAACATGCTATCCAGTTTATTGGCTCAGAGGGACAATTAGAGATACAAAGAAATAAGCTGGTGACAAGTAATGCATCATTGAAAGACAAAGTGATAGGACCCAATGAAAAGCATGTTTACAACAGCACCAACCATTACAAAGATTTTTTAAATGCCATTCGTAAGCGTTCTGAACCGGTGTCAGATATAGAAACGGGTCATAGAAGTGCAACAGTTTGTAACATTGGAAACATAGCTTATGAACTTAACCGGCCTTTAAAATGGGATCCTGTAAAAGAGAAATTTAAAAACGATGACGACGCTAATAAGTTACTCTCCAGGCCAATGAAAAAAGAATGGGCAGTGTAGGCGGATAAAGAAGGTTCTTGCATCCGCAATTAACCACCAGGGTGTAGATTTAAAGTAATATTATGAACAAAGTTGCTTTCGTATTGAGTTGTTTACTTGTGATAGTTGCCTGTAATAATAATAATTCAAAAAAGCCCACGATGGATACCACTGCCACGTTAAGCCAAACAAATAATAGTATTCAGATATTGGTTGATACCCTTGGGCATCATACAGATTCTGCCGCGAGTGAATACGAAATGGGCAGCGGCTTAATTACCCGGTCTGATTGTTTAAAATGTCATAACGTTAAAGAGAAGAACATCGGGCCATCGTATGTTGCCGTTGCCGAAAAGTATGCGTCCACGCGGGCTAATGTGCAGCGCCTGGCTAGTTCCATCATTAAAGGAAGCAAGGGTGTATGGGGTGAAGTGCCGATGACACCGCATCCAGCAATATCAGAAGCGGATGCTATGGAAATGGCTAATTATATCCTGTCACTTAAAGGCATTCGGTGAGTCAGATATACACATAAAGGCTATCAGCTATCAGCTAAAAATGCCTTATGCACCAACTTATAAGTCAGTTAATTTTAGGTAGAAAATCTAAACTCTTTTTGACAAACTTACTTAAATGAAAACGAGGTTTGCGCCAATCTAGAGCTTATAGCCGTTAGCTGATAGCTGATAGCTAATCGCCAGTACACCAAACATCGGTGACTTAACACTAGTTTTAAATTAGTCTATATGAAAAAATATTACCTGGGTTTATTAAGTACTTGTCTGTCGATTTTTAATCATTATGGCTTGGCGCAGGTACCCGGGGGTGATAGTAAGAGACCAAACATTGTGTTCATTATTTCGGATGACCACGCATACCAGGCCATTGGCGCTTATGGCGGCAAAATAGCAAAAACACCCAACATCGACCGGATAGCAAAAGAAGGCGCCATTTTTAGAAATTCATTCGTTACCAACTCTCTTTGTGGTCCGAGCAGGGCTACACTGCTCACCGGGAAGTACAGTCACCTGAATGGCTATAAAGCCAACGAAGAGCGGTTCAATGTAAACCAAACGTTGTTTTCTACACTTTTGCAGCAAAATCAATATCAGACTGCCTGGATCGGCAAGTGGCACCTGGGCACCCTTCCCCGTGGATTTGACCATTTTAATATATTAGTAGACCAGGGCGCCTACTTCAACCCTGATTTCATTTCAACACCTAATGACACTGTAAACTTTAAAGGGTATGTTACGGACGTTATTACAACTAAATCAATCGAGTGGTTAGAGAAGAGGGATCAATCCAAACCTTTTTGTATTGTGATAGGAGAAAAAGCAACACACCGTGGATGGATGCCAGCTGTGGAAGATCTTGGAGCATACGATAACGTGGACTTCCCCGTTCCGACAACCTTTAAAGATGATTACAAAAACAGAGTGGCAGCGCAAAACCAGCAAATGGAAATCGGGAGGGTTATGCGGCTAGAGGAAGATTTAAAGATTCACAACAAATTTACAGGTCCGGCATTCAGGCGATTGTCTGCCGATCAGACAGCCGCCTACAAAAAGTACTATGGAAAAATAACGAAGGAGTTCGATGATAAAAAATTAACAGGAGATGCATTGGCGATTTGGAAGTTTCAACGGTATATGAAAGATTACCTGTCTACAGCAAATTCGCTCGACCGCAATATCGGTAGCATATTATCCTACCTCGACAAAAAAGGGCTGGCCAAAAACACGGTGGTAGTATACGTTTCAGACCAGGGATTTTATTTGGGTGAACACGGCTGGTTTGATAAACGCTTTATGTATGAAGAATCTGTACGCACGCCTTTTGTAATGCGCTATCCCGGCGTTATAAAGCCCGGTACTTCCATTAACCAGTTTGCTGTAAATATCGATTGGGCGCCTACGATTTTAAGTATAGCAGGGGTAAAACCACCGGCGGACATGCAGGGCGTGTCCCTTCTTCCACTGCTGGGTAAAAATGGTAATACTATCCCCTGGAAAAACCAGGTATATTATCATTATTACGAATTTCCGCGCCCGCATCATGTGCAACCCCACTTTGGTGTAAGAACGGAGTCCTATAAACTTATTTGCTTTTACGGCGACAAGATGATCAACTGGGAGTTATATGATATGAAGAAAGATCCTCATGAACTTACTAATCTGTATGGTGAAAAGGAGTTTGCGAAAACGACTATTAATATGAAACAAAAACTGGAAGAATTGGTAAAACAATACCGTGATGACGAAGCGTACCAGGTGTTGCATAGGTAGTAGCCTTGTTTAAACCGTTCGTATGTACCTTACGATTTTCCTGTAAGCAACCAGTGTTATGTTAAGCATGAAATGACGCATTGGCTATCGGATTTCACCTGAAGATTTGCCGCAAACCGCGATTCATTTAAGTGAGTTTCAAAAGCCTGTGACGTCGGACAATAGCTGACGGCTGATAGCCCAAAGCGTCATGATACCCTTACTTAACCCCGCACCATTAACCACCCCTGTTTCGCCTTACGGGCAAAACGTCCCTTCCTTCAAGAGGCTACCGCCAGGACACAAGTATAAGCGTAATACCAGAATTTTTAAACCCTTCTACAAGCGCATTTATTTTTTTTCAACAATCTTATAGGTTTGAATCCTTACGCTGTCACAAAGGATTTATCCTGAAGGGTATTATCCAATGCCTGACCAAAACGTGGGGCTGTCTTTCATTACAGCGGAACATCTGATGAGCGTGTGGCATGAAGATATGCGTTGTTTTTATGTTCTGCATTCGTTCCAGGAACGTCATGTGGGTAGAAAAAGCCCCCACATTGGTCTCTGTTCCAGCGGAACAGAAGAAGTGACCCGGGACATATGTTCAAATCCTGAATGCAAAAAACCAATGTTGACATAATTGACATACTTGAGATCACCCTGTTTTGGGCCGGGGCTGACTAAAAAGTATCTAATCTAAAAATATTTCGCATTATAGAGCCCAACAAATCGGTCATAGTGCCTTTTTAGTCAGCCCCAGATCCTAATTTGATCATTTTTCCTACCCACCTACCGTTCCGCTGGGACGGCGCGTGGATGGCGGTTGTAAGGGCGGTTCTTGCTCCCGCCCCTACAAACGCCGCGCCTCAAATGTTATTTGGACATTGATGTAGGCACCGCTGATTTTGTAACATAAATTAAAAAAAGATTTGTCCAAACGGTAGCCTTGAAAAAGAGGGGAACTAAAAACAATTAGTCCGAATGTTTATTAACCTTTTTAGTCAGCTCCGAAAAGATACCACTGTATCGTAAGTTCAAAGAAACCAAAAAGAAAAAATAATTTTGACTATCCTCAATCGGACTGAAGGGGAGGCAAACCTCTTAACCATCCTCGTTCCAGCGGAACGAAAGGTGGGTAGAAAAAAGACAAAAGTCAATCCGTTCCAGCGGAACGGCAGAAAGATCTTTAGGGTTCAAAGAAAACACCTGCGCGAATTAATGCAGCCAACCAATCTACGGCACTTTTGTTCCGCTGGAACAGAATAATTCTTATCATGTTTCTACCCACCATCCGTTCCTCCAG
>JBBPYM010000474.1:0-4228 GCA_038199905.1 Chitinophagales bacterium
AACCGTAGCGGACAATGGTTTGTTATTACTGAATATGCAGTATATTTGCGCATTATTTCAGGCGGATTTGTTTATTGTTCGGCCTGATGAAACGATGTTAACAAGCTGTGCAGACAATCTTGGAGATATCAACTGAACTAATAAACGTAGGAATAGACCTGTATCATCGCACTCCCAGTGCTATTCTCCCCGTTTAACGTTAGTTCAGCAAAAAGTTTTAATGAGCATTCTTGAAGGCAACTTACCTGCATTTGATTGAGGTATGATCGCCTGTAGTTGGTTGCTCGTCATTTAACGCGCCTTTATAACGTGAGGCAGGAGTAAGATAACATGAAAACAATACAAGACTGTTTAAAAGAAAGAATACTAATTATCGATGGCGCTATGGGCACCATGATCCAGCGACATAAACTGCAGGAGGTTGATTACCGCGGTGAAAGATTCAAAGATTGGCCCTCGGATGTGAAAGGGAATAATGATCTTCTCAGTCTCACCCAACCCGGCATAGTAGAAGGCATCCACAAAGAATACCTTGAAGCCGGGGCCGATATCATCGAAACAAATACATTCAGCAGCACAAAGATCGCCATGGCCGATTATGGAATGGAAGCCCTGGCCTACGAGCTAAATTTCGCTTCCGCCAAGCTGGCCCGTAAAGCCGCCGATGAATATACAGCAAAGGATCCCGGGAAACCACGCTTTGTTGCCGGCGCCATCGGCCCATTAAATAAAACGCTTAGTTTATCACCAGATGTGAATAATCCGGGCTTCAGGGCAGTTACATTTGATGAAGTTGCAAGGGCTTATTATGAACAAATAAAAGGACTTGCAGAAGGCGGCGTGGACTTGCTGCTCATTGAAACCATCTTTGATACCCTTAATGCTAAAGGAGCTATCTACGCAATCAAAAAATACTTCCGCGACACAAAACAAAAAGAGCTACCGGTAATGATCAGTGGAACCATCACAGATGCCAGCGGCAGAACTTTAAGTGGGCAAACCCTTGAGGCATTCTATATTTCTATTTCACACGCTAACCCGATAAGTGTCGGGTTGAATTGCGCACTGGGTGCCACGGAGATGCGCTCACATA
This sequence comes from Chitinophagales bacterium, assembly GCA_038199905.1. GTDB lineage: Bacteria > Bacteroidota > Bacteroidia > Chitinophagales > Chitinophagaceae > JADCRZ01. The sequence continues at coordinate 1,094 of JBBPYM010000474.1, forward strand.
TTGAAGAGCTTAGCCAGATTGCATCTTGTTACACCTCAGCATACCCTAATGCAGGTTTACCGAATGCATTTGGTGAATATGATGAGCAACCGCATGAAACGGCTCATATCATTGAAGAGTGGGCGGAAGAGGGTTTTGTAAATATCGTCGGTGGCTGCTGCGGCACCACTCCCGATCATATTAAACATATAGCGGACCAGGTGAAGAAGTTTAAACCGAGGAGTTTGCCTGTATTGGAACCCGTTTTATAAACCACGGAGACACTTATGGCACAGAGAGACACGGAGAAAGCTTTTGATCCTCTTTCAGAAAGGGAAAGATGGTTAGCGCAAGAAATTGTGAATATTGCTTTTTCGATCCATAAAGCCCTTGGTCCTGGTTTATTGGAAAGCATTTATCAAAAATGCTTTTGTTATGATTTAAGCAAAAGAAACATCCCATATTCGAGCCAACAACTGATTACAATAATATATGATAATCTGCCGATTGGCGATGGGTTAAGACTGGATCTGCTGGTAGATGATTTAATAATTGTTGAACTAAAAGCACAGGAAAATTATCACCCTGTTTGGGAAGCACAATTATTAAGTTATATGAAATCGACTGGAAAACGTTTGGGATACATTATTAACTTCCATGTGCCCTTAATGAAAGAAGGGATTAAAAGACGGATTATATAACTACAGTGACCCTCCGTGCCTTTGTGTCACCGTGGTTCAAAAAAATAATTATGAATAGAGCTGCACCAATCAAACCATACCTCCGACTAGCCGGTCTTGAACCACTCGTGGTTCGGCCGGAAACAAATTTCTTAAACGTTGGCGAAAGAACCAACGTAACGGGGTCAAAAAAATTCGCTCGCCTCATCAGGAACGGCCTGTACGAAGAAGCCCTCTCCGTTGCGCGGCAACAGGTAGAGAACGGCGCGCAGATCCTCGATGTGAACATGGACGATGCTCTGCTTGATGGCGAAAAAGCCATGCAGACCTTCCTCAACCTCCTGCAGGCAGAGCCAGATATCGCGAGGATACCCATTATGATCGACTCCTCCAAATTCAGTATTATCGAAGCCGGGTTAAAGTGTGTTCAGGGTAAATGTATCGTAAACTCCATCTCCATGAAGGAAGGAGAAGAAAAGTTTATTGAACAGGCCTTTATCTGCAAAAGCTTTGGAGCATCGATAGTTGTGATGGCCTTTGACGAAAACGGGCAAGCTGACACCCTCGACAAAAAAGTAACCATCTCCGAAAGAGCCTATAAAATATTAACCGAACAAGTTGGTTACGACCCACAGGACATAATTTTTGATCCCAACATCTTTGCCATTGCCACAGGCATTGAAGAGCACAACAATTACGCTGTTGATTTTATTGAAGCCACCCGTATCATTAAACAAAAAATGCCTTTGACGAAGGTAAGTGGCGGGGTGAGTAACATGTCATTTTCTTTTCGTGGTAACGACACCGTTAGAGATGCCATGCATTCCGTCTTTTTGTATCATGCCATCCGGGCCGGAATGGATATGGGAATAGTTAACGCAGGGCAACTGATCGTGTACGATGAAATTGAGGCAAGCTTCAAAAAGCTTTGTGAGGATGTAATACTTAACCTGCAGGAAGACAGCACTGATAAATTACTTGCATTTGCGGAAACGGTGAAAGCAAAAGATAAGGCCGAAGTAAAGAATGAAGCCTGGAGAACTGACCCGGTTGAAAAGCGCCTGAGCCATGCACTTGTAAATGGCATTACAGATTTTATCGAGGCCGATACGGAAGAAGCGAGGCAAAAATATCCAAAACCGCTGGATGTCATAGAAGGTCCGCTGATGGCTGGGATGAATATCGTAGGCGACCTTTTCGGCGCCGGCAAAATGTTCCTGCCGCAGGTAGTTAAAAGCGCAAGGGTGATGAAAAAATCTGTTGCGGTGCTAACTCCTTATATTGAAGCCGAAAAAGAAGTGCGCCGACAAGCACACCTGGATGCAGGTACCATAAACGAAGAAGGTGCGGGCGCTGCAAAAATATTACTCGCAACTGTAAAAGGCGATGTTCACGACATAGGGAAAAACATTGTTGGCGTAGTGCTTGGCTGTAATGGCTATGATATCATTGACCTCGGTGTAATGGTATCTTCTGATAAAATTCTGCAGGCAGCCAGGGAACACAAAGTTGATATCATTGGTTTAAGCGGCCTTATAACTCCGTCACTCGATGAAATGGTTCACATTGCCCGCGAGATGAAAAGGCAACATTTTGACCTTCCCCTGCTGATAGGCGGCGCCACAACATCCCGCATGCATACAGCCGTTAGAATTGCCCCGGAATATGACAATGGTGTATTACATGTGCTCGACGCCTCCCGTAGTGTGACCGTTGCCGGTAGTTTGTTAAACAAAGATCAGAAACCCGAATTTCTTGCCGGTGTTCATAAGGAATATGTAAAATTAAAAGTTGATTTCGCCAATAAAAAAACAGTAAAACATTATCTTCCTTTCGCAGAGGCGCAAAAAAACCATGTTAAGATAGCCTGGGAAAATTACTCACCTGTTGAACCAACTTTCAAAGGCCTAAAAGCATTTGACGAATATGATCTATCTGAGATCGCGGAGTATATTGACTGGCAGCCATTTTTTATTGCATGGGAACTTCATGGCAAATTTCCACAAATCTTAAGCGACGAAATAGTTGGCGTTGAAGCCACGCGTTTGTACAATGACGCAAGAGCGCTGCTTGACCAGATCATCAAGGAAAAATGGTTAACTGCCAGGGCGGCTGTAGGTTTCTGGGATGCGAATTCCAACGGGAAGGACACTATTACTATATCAAAAGATGACAACGGCACCGTGGAAAAGCTCGATCTCCAGTTTCTGCGGCAGCAAATAAAAAAAGCAGCAGATCAGCCAAATATTTCTCTTGCTGATTTTATTGCGCCGGAAAGCACAGGTAAAAAAGATTACCTCGGTGCTTTTGCTGTTACTATTCACGGCATTGAGCCGCATATAAAGAAATTCGAGGACAACTACGATGACTATAATAAGATTATCCTGCAGGCGCTTGGAGACCGCCTGGCAGAAGGTCTTGCTGAAGTAATGCATGAAAGGACACGAAAGGAATTCTGGGCCTATGCCACAAACGA
>JBBPYM010000475.1:0-4087 GCA_038199905.1 Chitinophagales bacterium
AATGGCTTTCTTTTTGTTCCGCCTGCCCTGTACCAGAAATAGCCAACGTGTTTAAACGCGCCGGTATATATTTTCACGAAATAACGGGTATGCTGCACAATGATACCGAATGCTGGACAGAAATCAGAGAGTGGGTAGAAGCGGCCAAAGTCGCCCATACTATGTCGCATAACCGCCTGGGTGCCATGGGCCATTATTACGGTGGCATGCTGGATATTTATACCGATATAACCCTGCAACTGGCCGTCTTCGGTGGACACGTAGAGATTATTGAAGTAGATGAGTTATCAGCATTGCGCAAGCAGGTAACGGGCAAACAAATCGCTGCAAAATGTAATGATTTCTATAAAGTATTTGACGTAGGTAACGATTGCGCGATGGAAGAATTGGAGAAAGCCGCCGTCACTTCAGTGGCTCTCGACATGTTAATAGATAATTACGACCTGGGATCGTTGGCCTACTACTACAAGGGCACACCAGGCTCGGATAATGAAGCCACCATTGAATCCATCATCCTCGGTAACTCGTTGCTAACGGCAAGGGGTATCCCTATTGCAGGAGAGTATGAAATAAAGAATGCACAGGCCATGAAGATCATGGATGCATTTGGCGCGGGGGGGTCTTTTACAGAATATTATGCCATGGATTTTAATGAAGATGTCGTATTGATGGGACATGATGGCCCCGGTCATATAAAAATAGCGGAAGGCAAAATAAAAGTGCGCCCCCTGAAAGTTTATCATGGTAAAGTAGGCAGTGGCCTTTCGGTAGAAATGATGGTAAAAAACGGACCGATTACCTGCTTGTCAGTAGTTGAAACTGAAAATGGAAAACTCCTATTATTGGTAGCTGAAGGAGAGTCAGTTCCCGGCCCGATACTTGAAATAGGCAATACCAACAGTCGTTATAAATTCAGCATCGGCGCAAGAAAATTTGTCAACTCCTGGAACAGTCATGGCCCCGCACATCATTGTGCTGTTGGAATAGGGCATATCACATCTAAAATAAAAAAACTGGGTAATATATTGGACATTGAAACCGTAGTTGTTTGCTAATACAGTTTTAAACACGTTTAATTTATCATCACGCTAGCGATAGTGCTGAAACAGCTTAAACACCTGATTTAAATGCTGCTTACTTTTCCCAGCTATCTATATTGCAATTCACAGAAAAATATTGAGCAAAAAACGCAAAATTTAAAACACTATTAAATTGAGTCGGTCTGACATATCAATGTTTGTCATATCATCATCATTTCACCATCTCCCCTCATCAATAACGTTCGGTTAACGAGTTGTCCGCCATATTTCTTTCACCGGGATTAAAGTTTTACTACTTTTGGCCCCGAATGAAAGCACTTGTATTTTTCGTATCCCTTTGCACCCTTTTACTAATCAGGCACAATTTTGTTTATGCGGGTACACATTACGGTAATGGGTTGGCAAACACTGAAAAAGCACATCACGATACTTTTATAGCACCACAGCAAGACGCCACATTATTGCAGTACACAAATACTGACCCGGATAATTCAACAGAATTATTTGTAGGCGAGGATCTTGAAGATGAGGATGGCAACACCCTGCCTCAAAAGAATTATAGAATACTGGCCAACTGCTCTTCGTCATTAAGTTATCTTCTGAATTACAATCCACTCCATAACCTTGTAAAAGCTTCACTGCCTTTTTGCAGTCATCTTTCTTATAAAAATCCCATACAAAGCGTTTTAAGAATATGATCAACACAAGTCAGTTGCCGATTTGTTGATTTACATTTTTTCCTTTGATTTAAAAGCCAGGGTCTTTCCGTGGCGACCTGTGCATTTTTATAACAGCAGTTATCCCTTACTGCCAGGTAACCATCGCTAAATATTCATTTACTATATGAAGAGAATTTGCATGTTCGTAGGCTTGCTGGCATTGTTGTGCCAGGCAGGTTGTAAAACTAAACCAATAGAGAAAGAAGAAGAGCGTAAGTATGCCGTTACCAGTCCATTAAAAATGGATACTTCGTTTACCAAAGAGTTCGTTTCGCAAATACGATCTGTAAGGAACATCGACATCAGGGCACAGGAAAAGGGTTACCTGCAAAACATCTACGTTGATGAAGGACAGTTTGTGAAAGCTGGTCAATTGTTGTTCCGTATCATGCCGAAAATATATGAGGCCGAGTTGCTGAAAGCACAGTCTGAAGCGAAGGCTTCGAAGATAGAGCTGGACAACACGAGATCATTGGTAGAAAAAAACATTGTCTCAAAAAATGAGCAGGCTATGGCCCAGGCTAAGCTCGATCATGCAAATGCTGAAATGTCACTTGCAAAGTTGCACCTTTCTTTTACTGAGATCAGGGCCCCTTTCGATGGAACTATTAATCGTATCCCATTGAAGTTAGGCAGCCTGATCGATGAAGGTGAGTTACTCACGAGTCTCTCTGACAACAGCGAGGTGTTTGCCTATTTTAATGTATCTGAACCTGAATACCTCGATTATGAAACCAACGCAAAAGATCGCGGTAACAGAAAGGTAAGCCTGTTGTTAGCAAACAACCAGCCCCTTTCCTATAAAGGCGAAGTGGAAATCATTGAAAGTGAGTTCGACAAAGAAACAGGCACCATTGCTTTCAGGGCAAGGTTCCCCAATCCCGATAAGCTTTTAAAGAATGGTGAAACGGGTAAGGTACTGATGACGATCCCTCTTAGAAATGCACTTGTGATTCCGCAAAAAGCAACTTATGAGATCCAGGATAAATTATATGTTTTTTTGGTTGATAAGAATAATATCACCAAATCAAAGAATATTTCCATCACCGGTCAAATGCCCGACCTGTATGTAGTAAAGAGCGGCATTTCGGAAAATGACAGGATACTGCTGGAAGGTGTTCAGAAAGTAAAAGAAGATGATAAGATTACTTGTGAGTACCAGTCACCCAAAGAAGTTATCTCAAACCTGCGATTAAAAGCGGAGTAGTTATTCAATCTCTAACAGTATAATTTAATGTTTAATAAATTTATTCACAGGCCTGTTCTGTCGATAGTGATATCGCTCATTATAGTTTTCATGGGCGTGCTGGCAATTGCCAAGTTGCCGGTCACCCAGTTTCCATCCATCTCACCACCAAAGGTAAATATCACGGCAGAGTACCCCGGGGCAAATGGTGAGCTGATGATAAAATCGGTGATCATTCCGCTGGAGCGGGCCATCAATGGTTTACCGGGCATGAAATACATGGCCTCCGATGCAGGTAACGATGGTGAGGCAACAATACAGGTTGTATTTAATTTAGGTACCGATCCTAACCAGGCCTCACTGAACGTTCAGAACCGCGTGGCTTCCGTTGTTAATAAACTGCCGCCGCTGGTTGTACGGGAAGGGGTGAAGATTACGCGTGAAGAATCGAACATGCTGATGTATGTGAACCTTTACAGTAATGATCCCCAGATGGATCAAAAATTTCTGTTCAATTTTGCTGATATAAATTTGTTATCGGAATTGAAAAGGGTGGATGGTGTTGGTGTTGCGGACATCCTGGGTAACCGGGAATATGCCATGCGCATCTGGCTGAAACCCGATCGCATGCTGGCCTACAAAATATCCACAGACGAAATTATGAAGGCCCTGGATGAACAAAGCCTGGAAGCTTCACCTGGTAAAACAGGGGAGAGTTCGGGCAAACGTTCTCAGGCATTTGAATACGTACTTAAATATCCCGGTCGGTTCAGCACCATTGAAGGCTACCAGAATATCGTATTAAAGGCCGGTGCCGATGGTGAACTGCTTCGGCTGAAAGATGTTGCAGACGTGGAATTCGGCAGTTCGATGTATGATATTTATTCCAACTTAAATAGCAAACCTTCTGCTGCCATTGTGTTAAAACAATCGTATGGAAGTAATGCCAGCCAGGTGATAGCGGATGTAAAGGCGAAACTAAAGGAGATCAAATCAACTTCCTTCCCCAAGGGGCTTGACTACGAAATAAGTTATGATGTTTCCAAGTTCCTGGATGCTTCCATTGAAAAAGTGGTGCATACATTGTTAGAAGCTTTTATCCTGGTGGGATTAGTTGTGTTTTTTTTCCTCGGCGACTGGCG
>JBBPYM010000476.1:0-12576 GCA_038199905.1 Chitinophagales bacterium
AGGAGGTTGGACGGTAGCTGATTCTATTTCCCTGGCAAAAATCCTCAAGAATAATGGAGTTGATCTTATCGATTGTTCTTCCGGTGGAGTGATCCCTGACGTGAGCATTCCTGCAGCCCCCGGTTACCAGGTTCCATTTTCGGAACAGGTGCGCAAAGAAGCGGGTATACCAACAGGCGCCGTAGGCATCATAGTTACGGGAGCGCAGGCAGAGGAGATAATCTCTTCCGGCAAAGCTGACCTCGTATTTCTGGCCAGGGAACTGCTGCGTGATCCTTATTTTCCGTTGCATGCCGCGGGACAACTTGGTGTTGATATTCCCTGGCCGGTGCAATATGAACGCGCGAAGAGGAAGTAGAAAGCTATCAGCTATCAGCGATCGACCGTCGGCCTGCGGCCTCAAACACTTTATTGTCTTGATTTCAAATTCAGGAATTTTTTTCACCGTTAAAAACCCCTCTTTTACCGGCAATTTCACCATTGTTACCTAAACTACCTTGTGCTGTGATCCTGTCTTTGATAGTTTTACTAAAAATTAAAACATCATGAGCAACCCGGATTACAAAACAGGAAACGGCAGGGTACTGGGCGGACTATTCCTGCTAGGTATAGGAGCGGTACTATTTTTAAAGCAGCTCAATTTCCCAATGCCGTACTGGCTGTTTCGCTGGCCGGTAATGCTCATCATAATTGGCTTGTTTATCGGATTGCGTCATGGTTTCCGTGGGCCCGGCTGGATAATACTGATAATAATAGGCAGTATCTTTCTGATTGACTCCATCAACCCGGATTACGCCCTGCGAAAGTTCACCGCACCTGCAGTGATTATTGCCGTTGGCATTGTGATGATACTCCGACCAAAAAGAGTAAGGAACCGGGATTACTATTACGACAATCGCGACAACGGGAACCAGGGAGAACTGCAGGAACAGCCTGCGTATCAGCAAACCTTTGACAGCAGTTCCAAGGCAGGAACGCATTCTTCAAAAGAAGATTATATCGATTCCGTGGCCGTATTCGGTAGCGTTAGCAAAGTAGTTGTATCAAAGAATTTCAGGGGTGGTGACATGGTTTCCATATTCGGAGGTAATGAGGTTGACCTGAGCCAGGCGGATATCAACGGAACCGTAATAATGGAGGTTACACAGATCATGGGCGGCACCAAAATGATTATTCCTTCGCATTGGGATGTGGAGTCGGAAATGGTGGCATTTTTTGGTGGAATTGAAGACAAGAGGCGCCTTCAACCAGGTACAAGTAATCCAGACAAATGTTTGATACTTAAAGGGACCTCCATATTCGGCGGTATCGAAATACGCAATTATTAGATAGCATTACTGCTGTAATTCAAAACACTTATTATGAACTGGTACCTCGTTAAGATGGTCTTTCGCATTGTTTGCGGCAGTGGTGACCATATTCCGCAATTTGATGAACAACTAAGACTGATAGAAGCCGGCGACGAGCAGGAGGCGTTGCTTAAAGCTGAAGAAATTGGGAGAAATGAATCGGATGCTTTTGTTAATACAAAAGAACAACTGGTGCAGTGGAAATTTATTAACATTGCCGAACTCTATAAAATTAATGGTTTTATAGATGGTGCCGAGTTGTATTCGCGCATTTATGAAACTGATAACGCGGATGAATATATAAATTCCGTGCATTTGAAAGCAGCAAACATCCAGTGTATGGAAACACACAAGCTCCTGCAACTTTTATAATTTAATCGTATTGGAAAAAACACCCTTATCGATCAATAAATACAGGCTCTTCTTTTTTGCCTGGTGGGTGCTCTGGAGCGTTTTGCACGTAACAGCATTAATTTGGCTCGGCTTCTCCCTTACAGTGTCTGTAACAGATAGTTTAATTACCAATATTATGCTGGCGGCCGCCTGTGTGGTGGTAAGCAATAACCTTAAATATTATCTTCCTCAAAAAGAAAGGCACTGGTATATTCTTGCGATGAGCCTGGTGATGAGTGGGTTGTGGTTATCTGTATGCAGGTGGACGCTTGCTTTCTTTATTGCAGCGCCTCTTGAATACCAGGTGTTTTTATCAAGATCGTTACCGTTCCGTTTTGGCATCGCCTTCCTGCTTATTGCCTGTATGGTTATGATCAGTGTTGTCTGGTACACTTACAAGGATCAAAAAGAACAGGACATTCATAAACACGAAACAGAAAAAATGAACCGGGAGGCAGAGCTATATAAATTACGGCAACAGTTGCAGCCGCATTTCCTGTTTAACAGCCTGAACTCTATCAGTGCCCTAATTTTTAGCAACCCGGTCCAGGCAAGAACAATGATCCACCAGTTATCAGACTTCCTGCGAAATACCCTTAAAAAAGATGAAGAGGAATGGATCACTCTTCGTGAAGAACTGGAACATCTTGAACTATACTTGTCTATCGAAAAAGTAAGATTCGGACATCGGCTGGCCACTCTTATCGAAGGCGATGAAAGCAGCACGTTATGTAAATTACCAAGCATGCTGCTGCAGCCAATAGTAGAAAATGCCATCAAGTTTGGACTGTATGACACCATTGGTGATATAGCAATCAGCATCCACGCGGTGGTAATAGAAGAGCAGTTAGTCATCACCGTTACAAATCCTTTCGATCCTGAAACCTACCAATCTGTTCATGGTACAGGCTTTGGGCTTAGCTCTGTTAAAAGGAGGCTCCAGTTACTTTTCGGAAGAACAGATTTACTGACCACAACAAAAGATCAGGATATCTTCACTGCCACGGTAAAAATTCCGCCACATATATGATAAAAGTTTTATTGATTGATGATGAGCCGCTGGCAAGGTCCATTGTACGGGAATACCTGGCTCAATATCCGGAGATACATGTAGTACAGGAATGTAATAATGGTTTTGACGGGGTCAAGGCCATCACGGAATTTCAGCCGGATCTTGTTTTTCTGGACATACAAATGCCGAAAATAAATGGTTTTGAAATGCTTGAACTGGTAGAGAATCCACCTGATGTAATTTTCACGACTGCTTATGATGCTTATGCGATAAAGGCTTTTGAATCCTGTGCGATGGATTACTTATTAAAACCTTTCAGCCGCGACCGTTTCGACAGGGCGGTTCAGAAATGGCTGTCCCGTCAACAAAATCCGGTAAAGGTAAAAACAGAAACATTACTGGCAACCGCTCCTCTCTCACCTGGTCAGCATCAGCGCATTGTTGTTAAAACGGGTGGAAAGATTAAAATCATAGCTGTGCAGGAATTACTATATCTGGAAGCGGCGGATGACTTTGTAAAAATCCATATTCCCGAGGGTGTTTTTCTAAAGAATAAAACAATGGGGCATTTTGAAAATGTGCTGGATGCGCAGCAATTCGCACGGGTACACCGGTCGTACATTATTAATGTTCAGCATATCACACGCATAGAGCCTTATGAAAAAGAAGGTCACCTGGCGGTGCTTCGATCGGGTGTGAAGATACCAGTGAGCAAAACGGGTTATGGCAGGCTTAAGGTTATACTGGGACTTTAAACTTTTTTGACCAGTTTTTTTGAGCCACGGAGGCAGGGAACCCACGGAGGCACGGAGACAGGGAGGGACACGGTGGTTGTGGCAAAAAAACAATAACACCACCGTGTTCCACCGTGCCTCCCTGCCTCTGTGGTTCTGTTCCTCTGCGGTTGCAGGTTTCTAAGCGTCTACACCGAGCCACAATGCCCCACCGATGCTGTTACGTGTAGAACCAGTAACTGATGACAATACGGTATATTCTTCGCGCCAGCGCAGAACGCCGAGCAGCGCCATAATTATCGCTTCTTTGTAATTAACAAGGTCATTAGCTGGTACAATCGTTTCTATGTTTAAAAACTCCAGCAAACTCCTGATGCGCTCTATCAAAAACAAATTAAATGCACCACCACCGGTAACCATTAAGCGAAGAGTGCCTATCGGCCCACCGCCTGCCTGAAGAACAAACGCGATCGCTGCTTGCACCTGCATAGCGATATGTTCAACATAGGTGCAAAGAGCATCATTAACGGTAAGATTGTAACGCAGGATAAGCGGTATAATAACATCAGTACCAAAGTCATTTGATAATGATTTCGGGTATTGCCTACCGTAATACTCAATGCTGTTAAGTTCCTGTAACAACAGTGGGTTTACATAACCCCTGGCACTCATTTCTCCGTTTTCATCGAACGCCTTCCCTGCCATGCCGGCGAGCGTATTCAGTACGCGGTTGGCGGCGCATATATCAAACGCAGTATACTCACTGGTTATGTTAACGGTGATGTTAGCTATTCCACCAAGGTTTAGTAAAAGGTCATAGTCCTGAAACAATAACTTTTCACCGGCAGGTACGATAGGTGCTCCTTCTCCCCCCAGTGCAATATCCATCGACCTGAGATCAGCAATAACCGGTAAGCCGGTTACAGCGGCGATTGCAGCGCCGTCTCCCAATTGTGCCGTTAGTTTTTTTGAAGGGATATGAAAACTGGTATGTCCATGTGATGCGATGAGGTCTACTTTATGATGCAACCCAAATGTTTCAATAAAACCATTTACCAGTTTTCCAGTATGGTGTCCGTAATCAACGTGAAGTAAAAGATAGTCCAACGCGGATAAGGTCGTGGCGTTTCGCAATTTCCCCTCCCACTCAGCGGAGTATTTATAACAATCGGAATTTACAATTTCAAAGCTCCATTTTCCTCCTGTTTCCTGGAAATGAACGTATGCTATATCGAGTCCATCAAGGGAGCTGCCGCTCATTAGTCCGATTGCTTTATAGATCATTTAGCTAAGGATAATTTACTCAAAAAAAAAGCGAAAATAATCAATGTTCCTGTTCCACAAATTTACCGATTGAGGAAGGTCGTCGATATTAAGGTAAGGAGAAGTTATAGTTCAATACTGTTCCCTGTTTTAAGCCGAATGTTGTATTTTTAAGCAATAATTCGATACATTAAAAAAAAATTAATGGTAATTAATCTAAGTGAGAAGTACTCATTACTGAGCGACTGGGTGGGAGAGATACGTGATGTACAAGTACAATCCGACCGGATGCGGTTCAGGCGCAACCTGGAACGCATCGGGGAAGTGGCCGCCTTTGAAATCAGCAAACAACTAGAGTATGTTGACAGAGAAATTGAGACTCCGTTAGGTATTTCAGTCTGTAAAACGTTAAAAGCCCAACCGGTGCTGGCAACTATCCTTAGGGCCGGACTGCCCCTTCACCAGGGATTACTAAATTATTTCGACCGGGCGGACAATGCGTTTATTTCGGCTTACCGTAAACATAACAAGGACGGCAGTTTTGATATCAGCCTGGATTATATTTCCTGTCCTGAACTGGAGAACAGGGTGGTGATCATTTCCGATCCTATGCTTGCGACCGGGTCGTCGCTTGTGAAAACCATTCAATACCTCCGGGAAGAGGGCCATCCTTCTGCTATACATATTGTTGCGGCCATTGCCTGTACGGTTGGAATTGAATATGTGCATCGCACGGAGCCCGGTGTGAAAATCTGGTGCGGCTCTATTGATGATGAACTTACAGCGAAGGGTTTTATCGTGCCCGGTTTGGGAGATGCCGGCGACCTTGCTTTTGGGACTAAGGTACAAATGTGATAATTTAACCAGGCTTTTATTATAATAATATCGGTATATTTTGTATTTTGAGAATTCCTTGTGAAATAAAATGAGAAAAAGTCTTTTAGTATTTTTGTGTGTAGCCTTATTCAAGTTAAATTCCCTCGCTCAGGATCCGGGTTTTTCACAGTTTTATGCCTCCCCATTAACGTTAAATCCAGCATTGACCGGTAAGTTTGACGGCCTTTACAGAGTGGCCGGCAATTATCGTGATCAGTGGCCGGCAATCAGCAAAGCGTTTATTACATCAACCATTTCTGTGGATCTGCCTGTTTTGGCCAATTTGTTACCAGAGGGAGATACCTGGGGCATGGGCCTTATGGCGATGACAGATAAAACCGCCAATGGTATCCTGACAAGTAACTATATATCATTTTCCACCGCCTATCACAAGGGCCTGGATGAAAATGGCCTGCACCAAATTGGATTTGGGTTTCAGGGCAGTTATGGGAGTAAAAAGCTGGATGGCGGTAAATTGAATTTCGAGGAAGAGTTGGACCAATTTGGTGGATGGAGCAATCCTACTAACGAGCCTATAAATGGACAGCTCGTTTCCGTAAATTATTTTGACCTCAACGCCGGGGTATTGTATAATGGCTCCACAGATGGTTACAACAATTTTTACTTAGGCGCATCATTTTACCACATTAACAAGCCGCAGGAAAGTTTCAATGGGATCTACTACCTGTTGAATCCTCGGTTCACGATGCATGGCGGCGGCTATTTTCCCGTGGCAGATAATGCAACAGTTCACCTCAGTGCAATGCATAGCCGGCAGGCAGGTGCTACAAATACTGTTCTAGGTGGCGCAGTTGCCCTGAATGCCAATGGCGACCTGGATCACCCGACGAGCCTGTATGTGGGCTCATGGTTACGGTTAGGCGATGCCGTTATACCTTATGTAGGGCTGGAATTCTCAGATTTCCGCCTGGGTGCTTCTTATGATGTAAATGTTTCAAGTTTAAAAACAGCCTCCCAAAGCCGCGGCGGTTTTGAGATCTCGCTCATCTATATCAAAAAATACAATGATGGCAGGAAGAAAATCCCATGTCCTTCGTTTTAAGTTCAGCTTGTTTAATCCGTCGGAGTGAATCTTATAGTTTAGCAGCCTTCTTTCCGCTTACAAAGGCGTTATTCTTTATGTAAAATCGGTACAGTAATTTTGCATCCTCGCCTGCATAGTCAACACCTATTCTCGGAGAAGCTATTATATCTGATGGAGATGGCAGGAAGCCATCATCCTCAATACATATCTCGTCACCTTGTAATGAATAACCGGTATGACTGGTATGAAGTCCTAATGCTTTGGCTACATTTCCTGGCCCTTTACCAACAGTTTTGTTAAATACTGTTTTATTCATTCTATCAACCATAATGTCCTTCCCATCTAATGGTTCGATGCCACGGATCAAAATCGCATTTGGCGTACCGTGGTCATTTGTTACAACGTTGAACATCTGGTGAATGCCATAACACAGATATACATACGCAACTCCCCCGGCGCCAAACATAACTTCTGTGCGACGCGTTCTTCTTCCTCCGAACGCATGCGAGGCTTTGTCTGTGACACCATTGTAAGCTTCAGTTTCAACAATCCTCCCGCTTGTCAGTTCACCATTGAACTTCGTAACGAGCAACTTTCCCAGCAGTTCCCTTGCGATGGTAACAACATCTTCACGCTGGTAAAACGATAATGGCAATTTCTGCATGATAAAAATTTTTCTGAGTGTTCGCACTCAATGTAATAAATTTATAGATTAAAAATTGTTGCCATTTGCTGAAAGAAATTGTAATAGCTATTGAGTCGTATTTCCGGGCCCATCAATTTATCAGCAAGCACCGTTTATGGAAATGGATTGTTTTGCCAGGCTTGCTATACATGCTGTTATTTTGCGTGGGCATATACTTCTTTTTTATCTCATCGAATGGGGCAGTGTCTTATCTGAGCGACCTGATTGGCATCGACAGGTGGCTTCAACATCAAAAAAGCGGTTTTCTTAGTTTCATTTTTGTGATGGGTGGTATTATGGTGCGGCTGATACTGGTATTTTTTTATTTCTCGCTCTTTAAATTCCTTTTCCTCATCGTTGGGTCGCCCCTGTTTGCTTACCTGAGCGAAAAAACAGAAAGTATCCTTGAAGGAAAAGATCATCCATTTAGTTTTACACAGCTATTGAAAGATATGGTCAGGGGAATACGACTGGCATTGCGAAATGCCCTATGGCAGACAGTCTTTATGGTATCCGTGCTTATACTTTCATTTTTTCCATTGATAGGGTGGATCACACCGATTATTGCATTATTCATTGAATGTTATTACTACGGATTTTCAATGATGGACTACAGTTGTGAGAGGCACAAATTATCTCCCTCCGAAAGTGTAGCATTCATTGCAAAGCAAAAAGGACTTGCCATAGGAAATGGGATGATTTTTTACCTTATGCATATTATTCCTATCATTGGTTGGGTGCTTGCGCCCACATACGCGGTAGTTGCGGCAACTTTAAGTTTATATCATCAAAAAAAAGAACTATTATGGCCAGTGCAGCAATAGGTCAGGTTTTCCTGATCCCTACATTTTTAGACGAGGCAAATTTGCAGGTATTGCCATCTTATATACTTGATGCCGTAAAAAGTTGCCAGGTGTTTTTTACCGAGAACGAGCGAAGCGCACGAAGGTACCTGAAGCAACTATGGAAAGAAATGGTGATTGACAATTATGAATGGCACACCATACATAAGGCAGAAGATGAAATGAGGGATACATTTAAAAAGTTATTACAACGTGGCATGACCATTGGAATCATCAGTGAAGCCGGCTGCCCCGGTGTTGCCGATCCCGGTCAGTTACTGGTAGCTGTGGCTCATGGTATGGGAGCCACTGTAAAACCTCTGGTAGGTCCAAGTTCTATTTTGCTTGCACTAATGGCCAGCGGCATGAACGGGCAGCAATTTAAATTCAATGGTTATTTACCAATTGAAAGTGCGGAAAGGATCAAATCGCTTAAAATCATGGAAGCGGAATCATTAGCCAGCAAATGCACACAGATATTTATTGAAACCCCGTATCGCAACAACCAGATCCTGGAAACTATTCTTAAAACCTGCAATCCTGCCACCAGGCTTTGTTTGGCAGTAGATATTACAGGAGCTGGTGAAGCTATTCAAACCAAAACAATTGGCGACTGGAAGCAGCGTATACCGGATATCAATAAGCGCCCGGCGATATTCCTGCTGTATGCCGGGTGATCACCTGATATCGCGCATGCTCAGGATACTGTCTACAATGAATACTGTATATCCTCTCCATGGGATGGTGCCGCGGTATTCTTTGTAGTGAAGGTCGAAGTCCTTACCGCTATTAGCCATCAGTTTATCTGCAATGTCTTTTTTCTGTACTGAAAATTCAAACTCGTAAGACTGAATGGAACCAGGCTGACGACTACGTATGCCCGATTGAATGAGTTTGCCTTCGTAAGTTTTGAAAATATCACCCTTTCTTACCAGGTAGTTTAGCTGGCCGGATTTTACTCCTTCGCCATACACATTCACGTACTTCCAATAAACGAAACCGCCTCCTATCACAATTATAATCAGAACCACGATACCCAAAAATTTTCCCATGTTTATAGCTTTATGTTGTTGTTAGCATTTACTTTATAACCCATACTTGTCAACCATATAAACCAGGGCAGCCATATTTACAGCTCCCAGTTCCAGTTCACGTTTGTGTACGTTTTCGAAAACGTCGTTACGGGCATGATGGAGATCAAAATACCGTTGCCTGTCCGGGCGAAATTCTGAAACCGGAACGCCAGCTTTTTCATAAAGCGGTGTAACGTCTGCGCCACCACCTCCGTTTTCAAAAAAATAAACACCATAAGGTAAGAACAAAGGCAACCATGCCTGGATCTTTGCCAGCGAAGCCGGGCTCATGGCAAAATCAAAACCTCTTGGTGTATATCCCCCATTGTCACTCTCCAGCGCAAATATATGTTTTTCATTTTTCGCGACGGCTTCATCCGCATACTTGTTTCCACCGCGTAAACCATTTTCTTCATTGGCAAACAACACCACGCGTATGGTATGTTTAGGCTTGTAACCAAGGACTTTGAAAGCCCTCAGGATCTCAATGGACTGCACACAGCCAGCGCCGTCATCTTGTGCACCTTCGGCGGGGTCCCATGAATCCAGGTGCCCTCCTACTGTGATGTACTGGTCAGGAAATTCTGCGCCTTTTATTTCGCCGACGACATTATGACCAATAGTATCCGGAAAAAAATGAGCCATTGTTTTCAGGTATGCCTCTGCTTCTTGCCCGTCTGATAACAATTTGCTTAAATGGTCCGCGTCCCTCAAGCCCATTGCCGCAGCTGGAATTTTCTTAAACTTCTCATCATAAACCAGCGCCCCGGTATGGGGGTTGTTATCCACTGAGCCAGATAACGATCTTATTAAAACTGCTGCTGCGCCGTATTTTGCCGCCCGACTTGGCCCGGATCTGCGGGAGGCGCCTGACTCAACGTAAGCACGTCCAACTTCCAGATAAGCCGGGTTGAAGGGCATATTATAGAAAACTATCTTACCCTTAATTTCATCCTTCCTTCTTTCCAATTCCTCGAAATCATTGATCAGTATAACAGGCGCTTTGATACCCGCAATTCCTGTTCCCAGCGAATTTCCTATGGCAAGCACATCCAGTATAAGCTTAACCCGTTTGCCTTTTTTATCTTTGTAAATAATGTAAGCCTCGTCTTTTCCACCCCTCACCCAATGAGGAACCAGGCATTCCTGCAGGTACACTTTATCGGCACCCATGTCCGTGAGCGTTTTTACACCCCATTTTTCCGCCTTATACATCCCTGGCGAGCCAGACAATCTTGCACCTACCGTTTTACATAACACGCGCAAATTTTCGTATGCTTTACCATTTACGAGCATTTCATCCGCTACTTTCCGCACAAAGATTGAATCCTCATTCTGCGCAACACATACCCCGTTAACTAGTAATAAAAGAAATAGACACAGCCTGTACATGCATTTTTTTTTAAAGATAGTTAAACATTCTTATCATGATAGTAGTTGTAAGACGAGCTGTCCGCTGTCAGATGTCAGATGTCAGCTATCAGCTATCAGCCATCAGCTATCAGCCGGTAGCAGCGCCTTTGGCGCCTGGTGAATTATTTAATTGATTTTTTTAGTTAATATTGAAATCGCAAAGTTTGACGCTTTTACCTGCGGCTGATAGCTGATAGCTGACGGCTGATAGCTATCAGCTATCAGCTGAAAGCCCTAACAACCATAAATATGAACAGGCTTATGAAAATCGGAATTGTATGTTATCCCACTTTCGGTGGGAGCGGAGTACTGGCCACTGAACTAGGAAAGGCATTGGCTACCAAGGGTCACCAGGTTCACTTTATTACTTACCAGCAACCCGTAAGGTTAAATATTTTCGACGCGAATATTTTTTATCATGAGGTTCGCGTACCCACTTACCCGTTATTTGACTATCCTCCCTATGAAACAGCGTTAGCCAGCACGATGGTGGATGTAATAGCCAACAACGACCTTGATCTTTTACACGTGCACTACGCCATTCCTCATGCTTCTGCTGCTTATATGGCTAAAAAAATACTGGAAAAGAGTGGTAAAAAGATCCCGGTTATTACCACGCTGCATGGTACCGATATCACCCTTGTGGGTAAGGACAAAACCTACGCGCCGGTGGTGACTTTTTCAATTAATGAAAGTGATGCAATTACAGCAGTGTCATATAATTTGCGTGATGAAACTTTCCGTTCTTTTAAAATAGAGAAAGAAATCGAGGTGATCCACAACTTTGTGGATGTAGAGCGTTTTCAGAAAAAACCTATTGATGCGTTCAGGCGGGTAATCGCCCCCGAAGGCGAGGTTATCCTTTTACACGCGTCCAACTTTCGCAAGATAAAAAGAGTAGAAGATGTGGTGCGAATTTTTGCAGGGATAAATGAGCAGATACCGAGCAAGCTGCTTTTTGTAGGTGATGGCCCCGAACGCCCGGTAGCGGAGAGCCTGGCGCATGAACTAGGAGTATATGGTGATACCCGTTTTGTTGGCAAGCAGGAACAGATGGAAGAGATCCTGGCAATAGCCGATATGTTCTTGCTCACGTCTGAGTACGAGAGTTTTGGTCTTGCAGCGCTGGAAGCAATGGCTTCGGGTGTTCCTGTTATAAGTACAAATGGTGGTGGTTTACCGGAGATTAATGTTCCCGGAGTGACAGGTTTCCTGAGTAACGTGGGTGATATCCCGGATATGACGGCTCATGCGCTGGACATACTGCGGGATGAAGACAAACTGAAACAGTTTAAGGCGAACGCGCTTGAGCATGCCCGCAAATTTGATATTCATATGATTATTCCAAAGTATGAGGCGCTTTATAATCGGTTCTTGTAACTGGTTAGCGAAGAGCCTGTATGCGAAGATTTTTTTAACCGCAGAGAGCACAGAGAGGAAGCGCAGAGGGGCACAGAGGTTTGCCCCTTTTATGCAGGTCCTCTTTAGCTGATTATCTTCTTAACCACAGCTCAGGGTTTACATAACTTCTTTCATTGGAGATAAGAAATTCCAGTTCTCCATCGCCGTCTCCTTTATCTGCTACATGACCTATCAGTTGTCCGCGTTTTATCTGCTGGCCTTTTGAAACTGTTGTGGATGAAAGATTACTATAGGTTGTAAAATATTTACCGTGTTTAACAATCAGTGCCTGCACATCACCTATATTCATTACCCTTAACACTTCTCCTTCAAATACTGCTTTTACTGGTTTACCTGCGTCGGTTTCAATGGTTATGCCCTGGTTATCATAAGTAACGGCGAGGCCTTCAACTTTTTGGATACCAAAATGCATTGACACTTTTCCTGCTTCAATGGGCCATGGGAGGCTACCCCTGTTCTTTTCAAAATC
>JBBPYM010000477.1:0-28903 GCA_038199905.1 Chitinophagales bacterium
GGTTTCCGTGGGTATGAATGATTATACTTACTGTTAGTGGTCAGTTGACGATGTTCCCAGGTTTTACCTTTGTTCCGGCTTGTCCACATTACAATCTCACCGCCGGTATTGTAGCGTTGCGGGCCGTCTGCAGTAGGTGCGATTATCCGCCAGCTACCGTCTTTTGCAATGTACAACGAACCCATGTCATAGTTATTATCAGAGCTTGTAACAGGAAGAACTTCCCAGTTGCCGCTGGTCCAGCGGGCTGTATACCACGCTCGTGGCCCCTTTTCGGGACCAGCCTCATACCCTTTGCTAGTAATATATAAAATTACCGGGTTGCCACTGGCATCAAAAGCAAGATCATTGATATATACGTTTAGTCCCTGGGAGAAGTAATCTTTTACAAGCGCCGGGTTAGTAATTTCCCTCACCGGCAGATCAACTTTTTTGCCGTCTGCCGTCTGCCAGGTTTTACCAAAGTCTTTTGTTTCAAGGTAGTAGAGATTAGAGCGGTAATTCAGTCCCGCTTCTTTGGCTTTTATTGGATGAAAATTGAAACTGGTAGCTATTTTATTTCCCGCCTGGCCACTGGTTTGATAATGTCCCTCTTCGATTGCTGCAATATCATGCCATTGAGACCATTTTATGCCGTCTGCGCTATTCATATAACTGATGGTGCGCCTTGATTTTTTAGGATAACCCTTTACAACATTTGTTTCGTAATGGGTAAACAAATTCAGGAAACCTTTACCCGGGGTATACCAGCTCTGCAGGTAAGAAAAGTTATTAAGGGCAGATTCTTTACCGCTTTCTTCTTTGGTTGCATTTATCATATCGAAATGTGCAATATCGTAAGGCTTGGTACTACGGTGAATGTAAGATGCCCGCTCAGTTCCGTGGGAGGTAGAAAAAATCCAGATATATCCTTTCTCGTCAATGTTCATTACCGGGTTATCATGTGCATCATCCGTTTTTTTGTCTAGAAGTATCGTTGGCCGGCTGACCATTCCGGTTTTATGATCGTAAAAAGAAATTTCATGCAAAAGCGTTTTGCCTTCTTTGTCCGTTCCGCCGTAACAAAAAAAAGTTTTATTCACCTTTGCCACATACACCGAAAAGGGGTAATGATTTGCGGGGTAAGTTCCCAAGCCACCGCTGTATTTAAACACGTATTCATCATTAGAGGGCTGGTTGCTGTACCAGATACCGCGAAAGCCGTCATCTTTTTGATTGAGCGCCTGGCCCTCAACGTTATTGAAAGAAAGGGCAAATAATAAAACAAGGTGGTAACCGGTAATTTTCAACATAGGCAGGAAATATATTAAAAATTATGGAAACAGCAAGTGCCGCCAGGTATCAGCATGATGCTATCAAAAGCAAAAGCAGGACAACTGTCCTGCTCTGCGTGTTTGTTGACTTAGGGGCTATTGATAATAATTTTATACCTCCGGCTAAATATTTATTGCATTTTCAATGAAGTAAAATTAATACAGGTAACTAAAACAAAACCTGATTAAAATCAACAAGCCCTTTGATTTTTATCAGCCTCACTGCAATCCGTTCTAATTTTTAAAAAATTAATTTTTAAAGTAGTAGCACAGGCTTTTAAGGAACCGATCGAAGTCGGACTGATGATGTTTGGTTCCCCTCCTTTCCAAGGCTACGGTTAGACACATCTTTTTCTAATTTATGTTACAGAATCAGCGGCGCCTGCATCAATGTCCAAATAACATTTTTGAGGCGCGGCGTTTACAGGGGTGGGGGCGAGCCTCGCCCCTAAAAACGCCTTCCACGCTCCGTCCTAGCGGGACGGTAGATGGGTAGAAAAAATGATCAAATTAGCATCTGTTCCGGAGGAACGGCCCAAAGCAGGGTGATATAAACTAAGCCAATTATGTCACCATTGATTTTTTGCAATCAGGATTCAGACATATATCCCGGGTCACTTCTTCTGTTCCGCTGGAACAGAGACCAATGTGGGGGTTTTTCTACCCACCGGACGTTCCGCTGGAACGTGGAATGCTGAATATAAAAAGAACGCATATATCCATGTCTCACGCTAATGAGATGTTCCGCTGTAATGAAAGACAGACCCACTGTAAAAAGCAAAAAGCACCATTTTAATGAGTGTTTCAATTCATTCATGCAAGATTATATATGTCACTGTTAATAATTCAACAGCCTTTTGATGTATTCAGGCAGCCTGGATTTAGCGAGGAACTGCTCTTCCAGTAATTCATTAAAAGGAACTGGTGTGTCGAGGGAGGCGCAACGCATTACCGGCGCATCAAGCATTTCAAAGCAGTGTTCGCTGATCCAGGCGGCGATGTCGGCGCCAATGCCACCGGTGAGTGTGTCCTCGTGTAGTACTAATACTTTGCCGGTCTGGGCAACCGAGGTTCTTATCGCGGTGTAGTCAAGTGGTAATAATGTTCTTAGATCAAGGATGTCTAACGAAACATTAGGGTTAGCTGCTGCGTAGTCAGTTGCCCAGATAACTCCAAGTCCGTACGTAATGATAGAGATGTCATCACCTTCCTGCACCCTTCTTGCCTTACCGATCTCAATCTCGTAATAGTCATCGGGTACAGGTCCGCTGAGGCTCCTGTACAAAGCTTTATGCTCGAAATACATCACCGGATTCGGATCGTTTATGGCCGCAACCATCAAACCCTTGGCATCATGTGGGGTAGCGGGGTACACTATTTTTAAACCTGGAGTATGCGCAAACCACGCTTCATTGGATTGGCTGTGGAAAGGGCCGGCGCCAACACCTGCGCCCGTCGGCATTCTTATAACGGTATCTGCATGCTGACCCCAGCGGTAATGGATTTTTGCCAGGTTGTTCACTATTTGATTAAAGCCTGCGGTAACGAAATCGGCAAACTGCATTTCCATGATGCTTTTAAATCCTTCCAGGCTAAGACCCAGCGTAATACCTACAATGGCACTTTCACACAAAGGCGTATTGCGCACTCTTTCTTTTCCAAATTCCTGCACAAAGCCTTCCGTAATTTTAAAAGCACCACCATATTCAGCGATGTCCTGGCCCATCAAAATTAGGTTCTCATGCACTTTCATGCTTTGATAAAGCCCTTCTTTAATGGCATCAATAAATCGCTTATTGGTCACCTGGGAGTTGCCTAAGAGATTGAGACCAGCTTTCTGCTTGCTTGCGGTCTGCAGATAGCCTGGTATGTTTTCCTGTTTCGCGTAAACATCTTCCAACTCTTCTTTTATTCCTGTGGTTACTGGTTGAATTTGCAGTCCGGCTTTTATTTCTTCATCAATGTAAACACGGTACTTATCCCTTATATCATCAATTTGATCTTGCTGAACAATTCCTTCGGCCAAAAGAAAAGCTTCGTATCTTTTAACAGGATCCTTATGCTTCCATTCCTCAAACAACTCCGAGGGAATATATTTGGTACCGCTGGCTTCTTCGTGACCGCGCATCCTGAATGTTCTGCATTCTACCAGGTAAGGCTTTTGGTTAGCGATGCAGTATTCGCGCACACCTTTAATGGTGTCATAAACAGCAAGTACATCATTACCGTCTATGCTCACTCCTTCCATGCCATAACCTCTTGCACGGTCAACCAGCGCTTCACATCGGTATTGCTCTTTTACAGGTGTACTTAAACCATAACCATTGTTTTCAATGATGAAGATAACTGGCAGGTCCCAAACTGCGGCAGTGTTCAGCGCTTCGTGAAAGTCTCCTTCGCTTGTACCACCGTCACCGGTAAACGCCAGTGATATTTTCGAGCGTTTATTTATCTTATCGGCCAATGCTGTTCCGGCGGCCACCGCAAGTTGTGGACCCAGGTGAGATATCATCCCACAAATATGAAACTCGCTACTGCCGAAATGAAAGCTTCTTTCCCGGCCTTTGCTATAACCATCTTTGCCGCCCTGCCATTGTTTGAAAAGTTTATGCAAAGGCATTCCCCTGGAAGTAAACACACCCAGGTTGCGGTGCAGCGGCATGATCCATTCATCCTGCTGTAATGCAAGGGTGGCGCCTGTTGAGATAGCTTCCTGACCAATGCCGCTAAACCATTTGCTTATCTTTCCCTGGCGAAGCAATAACAACATCTTTTCCTCAATCATCCGTGGCAGTAACAGGTTCCTGTATAAACTGATCAGCAGTTCGGGTGAAAAATCTTTTTTATCAAATTGCATATGTTATTGCCGGTTTACCTGGAACAAGATGATTACAACAAGAAAGTTACTGAGGAATTAACAGGTTATCAACCAGGAACGAGCTGCCTATTTGCGCTTTTCTTCAAGCAGCGGCTGAAGTATGGAGGAAATGATGGATAACAAAAGACTAAACAATAGCGCCCACCAGAAACCGTCCACTTTAAAACCGTCTATAAAATTTCCGGCAATCAGGATGATTACCGCATTTATTACGAAAAGGAAAAGGCCAAAGGTTAGAATGGTGATAGGAAGTGTTAGTATTACCAGGATGGGCTTTATAATAGCGTTAAGTACTGCCAGCACCAGGGCAAGCACCACTGCTGTCCAAAAGCTGTTTATGTGGATTCCCGGCAGAAAACTGGTAAGGCCAAATGCTACGGCACCAGTAATAATCAACTTAATAATAAAATTCATAATGGTGTAAGTTAAGTTTGAAAACACAGATTCTTCGTGATAGCTGAAGGCTGAAAGCAAACTTTAAATTACAACTAATTCGTAGAAGTTTTCTGGTACGAGGTATTTGTTAGAGAGTTGCTGCAGTTCTTCAGCAGAAACCGTCTTTATAGTGTTGAGCTGATTATAGAAATAATCTTCGTCCAGGCCATTCAGAATAATGGTTTTCCATTTGGCCATAATATGAAACGGCCCATCAAGTTCTCCTAAAATGGTACCCATCATATGATTGCGTACCAGCATCAATTCTTCGTCATCTTCTATGGGCTCTTCTCTCAACTCAAGCATTTCTTTGTATACTTCTTCCAGTGTGGCGTCGCATACATCTCTTCCCGCTTCGGTACTGATGACCCAGGCACTTTGCTGGACATGGTTTTGAAGATAACTGTGTATGCCGTAGGTGTAACCTTTTTCTTCCCTGATGTTACTCATGAGTCTTGAGCCAAAATAACCACCAAACAAATTATTAAGCACCTGCACTTTTGCAAAGTCCGGATGCCGCCTGTCAGGAAATTGGGAGGCAATGCGTATGGCACCCTGCACACCATCGGGGTCATTGCTAATCCTTGATTTTTTCTCCGCAAACGGTTTGATGATATGATGCGGTTCGGGTAATTTTTGTTGATTTAATGGAAGCCCGCCAAAATATTTGTTCAGTAAGGATGAGGTATCAGCGGGTAGTTTGCCTGCAACAAACAGCAAACATTTGCCATTTACGTAATATTGTTTATAAAATTCCTGTAACTGTTCTCTTGTCAGTGCATCGTAAGCTTCCGATGAGCTATACCTGCCGTAAGGATGATTCGTTCCAAAAAGGTATTCATCTATCAGGCGGTTGGCCACAAAGTCACATTTTTTTAAGTTTACCTCCAGCCGCTGTTTGCCGGTGCGTTTAAAGAGTTGCAGCTCTTCTTCCGAAAAAATAGATTCTGTAAGTATTTCCTGCACTACAGGTAACAACTCCGGCAAATGCCGGGTAAGACAGTGCAACGTAACGGTGGCCGTTTCATTATGACACTGACGATTAAGGTATGATCCAAAATATTCAAAATGTTCATTAATACTAAAAGCGGTTTTCTTAAAGGTTCCGTTTTTTAGCAGGTTATTCGTGGTGGCTGCTACCATATTGTTTTCTTCATACCAATTACCGGCGTAAAACACCCATTCAAGTTGCAGCACTTCCTCAGTGCCGGCGTCCACTGCAAAAACTTCCACACCATTATCGAGGGTAAATTTTTGGTAGGGTTTAAGGCGGAGATCTAATTCTACCGCGTCTTTTATGCGGGGGGCGACTTTTCTGTCCATACTAACCTTCTTTATTCGGAAATTGAAATCAGCAAAAGCTGATCGGGATCTTTAGGAGCTCACTTTAGTTTACACTGCGATAGTAAAGTGTATTACTGTTCTTTTCATTAAAAATTACGCGTGTTTCTTCCTGGATGTCTCTAACGCTTACATTATTGTATTTGTCAAGTTCATGATTCATTAAACCGGCATCTCCCAAAAGTTCATAAATAGCCAGGCTGTTAGCGCGATTCATAATGCTCATATCTTCAAAAGCAATCATGCTTTCTGTTTTGTTTTTCACTTTTTGCAGTTCTTTTTCTTCAACCAGGGCATCCTGCATAAGTATCAGTTCATGTTCCACAGCCTTGTCTGCCTCTTCAAGCGAAACACCCTTAACAAGTTTTCCTTCAATGGTAAGAAGCCCTGCATCATTACTGCCCAAATGCGAACAATCTATGTTGTTGAACAATTGTTTTTCTTTTACCAATGACTGGTACAATCTTGAGGAGCCGCCTCCGCTAAGGATGTCAGTAATCAGGTCTGCACAATAATAACGGGGATCGGTACGCGGGTAAATATGCCAGCATTTATACAAGGCATCTAAGGGCACGTTTGCTTCCACTTCCATCTTCCTTGCAGCAGTTTGCACTGGCTCCTGCGGCAGGTTACGAACATACCGGTGGCCTGACTTAATATCACCGAACCATTTTTCGGCAAGTTCCTTTACAACGGCAGTCTTTACATTTCCTGCCACTGAAAGAATTGCGTTTCCCGGCCTGTAATGTTTAACAAAGAAACTTTTAACGTCGCCTATGCGGGCATTTTCAATGTGACTGAGTTCTTTGCCAATCGTCTGCCAGCGATACGGATGGGTAGTGTAGGCCAGTTCCCTCATTTTAAACCAAACATCACCATAAGGTTTGTTGATATAGTGTTCCTTAAATTCTTCACACACCACTTTCCGCTGAACATCAAGGCTTTTTTCAGAGAAAGCCAGCGAAACCATACGATCACTTTCCAACCAAAAAGCGGTTTCCAGGTTTTCAGCCGGAAGTTGACAATAATAGTTGGTAAAGTCGTTGGTGGTGTAAGCATTGTTTTCACCACCTGCCAGTTGAAGTGGCTCATCGTAACTGGGGATGTTAATGCTGCCCCCAAACATAAGATGCTCAAACAGGTGAGCAAACCCTGTTTTATCAGGCTTTTCATCCTTTGAGCCAACATCATATAAAACATTTACAACAGCGAGGGGAGTGTAGGGATCTTCATGCACAATAACTTTAAGCCCGTTTGAAAGCGTAAATTTCTCGAAATGTATCATATCTCTAAGAGCCTCTAATTTTTTCTGATTAAAGGGCTGCAATATAACGACAACTTAGCGAACAAAAGGTTTGACAAAAAGATATAATCGGGCAGAACCCTGCGATATCAAAGCTATAAGATGCTTTTTACCTTAAGAGTGAGTATCAGGGGAGCTCCATCCCTTATGACCAATACTTTTAGTTTCTCCCCATAATTCTGCAGGATATTGCGGTAAACCTGTACGTTTTTACTGAAATTGTTATTGATAGACATTATAATATCGTCTACTTTAAAGCCTGCCGAGGCGGCAGGTGAATTTTCCATAATATCGGTAACAATTATTTCTCCTTCATACGCATAAAAGCCCAGGCCGGTATAAGCGTAATCAAAAGCATCGCGAAAATGGGTGTTTGGTGTAAGATGGATATCTCTTTTCTCATAATTAAGGATTACGTTGAAGCGCCTCAGCAGGTCGTTACCAATCAGTCCGCCCAGGTAGGGGTAGGAAGTAACATTGTAGTCGTCATCAAAAATATATGCGGGCACTTTACGAAACCTGTACGGCCCCAGCCTGAATTCTTTGATGGTAGTAATTTTCATTTCCGCCTTGCCACCCAGACCCTCAGCCTGCGTATTATACATGCGCTTTTTTGGATTGAATTTAAGACTGTCGGTAGCAAAGTCTGTGGATAGCAGCAGACATAAACCGGCCCCAATGTCAAAATAAAACCGGCCCTGAACTTCCTCTTTCTTTTCCCTTATGCGACCACTTTGAATGGGAATGCTGACAAGTAGCGGTTTTAAGAGATGACCGCCCTTTGGATATTTGATGGTGCCCTTGGAATAAACTGAAATTTTAGTGCTGTCATAATCAAGCTTTACTATATACCGTACCAGGAAGCTGTAGCCGATAATACCATCGATATGCTCTCCGTAAACACTGCTTAAAATTTCATAATCATTTATATGAAAATTAAGGCTGTCTACCTGCAGGCCCGGCAGGTGTAGCGTGTTATTATATGCGAACCTTACATTACGAACGCCGGCGATGCCACGGATCGTTTTATCAGACTGCCTGGTTTGTATCTGGTATTTCTCAGTAGTAAAGGAATCAAGGGAAATACCACCACTACCTGTGTCGAGTATAAAATTCAGGGAGTCGGGAATATTATTGAGCTTTGCCTTAAGCACCACTACACCGCCGCTAAACTGTTTAAAGGAAAAACTGGTCAGTAACTTGGCCGGCGGCGCTATAAATTCCTCCTGGGCTTGCGCGTAGCAGGATGACAGGAATGTTATCAACAACAAAAATCTTATTTTGCGATCGTTGCGTGGCACGCGTAACCAAATAATTTAAAGTGAACAATTTATGATACAAATGGATATCACGAGTTTAAAAATAATCTATTGACATCATTAATCCCAACCGTTTATAAAGAAGTTTGATGCGATATCAGTTATCGCCAGTCATAATATCTAACCATTTATTTACTTCTTTTCTCCGTCCAACATTACTGATGTAATTTTGTTCTGGTTAAACAACTATTACAATACATGCAGTTAGCCGACTTATATAAAAAAGCACTGGATTTTGAATTTCTTACAGTGGAGGAGGGTGTTTTTCTGTTTGAGCATGCTCCACTCAGTGATTTAATGAAAATTGCTGATGATCTTCGAAAGATCCAGGTACCCCATGGAAAAGTAACATGGATCATTGACAGAAATTTAAATACAACGAACGTTTGCGTGGCCAACTGTAAGTTCTGCAACTTCTACAGAATCCCCGGCCATCCTGAATCTTATATAACGGATATTGAAACTTACAAGGTGAAGATCGAAGAAACCATTCGTTATGGTGGCGACCAGTTGTTGCTGCAGGGCGGGCATCATCCTGGTCTCGGACTTTCATTCTACGTAAATTTATTCAGGCAACTTAAACAGTTATATCCCAACGTTAAATTGCATGCGCTTGGACCCCCTGAAATTGCCCATATCACAAAATTAGAGAAGTCAACACACCGCGAAGTGTTAATGGCACTTAAAGAAGCGGGTCATGATTCACTTCCTGGTGCAGGAGCGGAAATACTTACAGATCGTGTGCGGCGGCTGATTAGCAAAGGAAAATGCGGTGCGCAGGAATGGCTGGATATTATGCATGAGGCTCATAAACTCTTTATTACCACTTCGGCCACGATGATGTTTGGTCATGTAGAAACTATTACCGAGCGTTTTGAGCACCTGGC
The DNA here is from genome assembly GCA_038199905.1 of Chitinophagales bacterium. Taxonomy (GTDB): domain Bacteria; phylum Bacteroidota; class Bacteroidia; order Chitinophagales; family Chitinophagaceae; genus JADCRZ01. Next base: position 9,477 of record JBBPYM010000477.1, read on the forward strand.
AAAACTTCGCGAGGTTCAGTCACGCAAGCCCGCCGAAGCGAAGGGCTTCCTGGCTTTTATTCCCTGGACCTTCCAGGATGCAGATACTCTTCTTGCACGCATTCGTGGAGTTCATAACTTAACTACGCCTGAAGAATATATACGCATGATCGCAATGAGCCGGATCATGCTGCCGAATGTAAAAAACATACAGGCTTCCTGGCTAACTGTTGGTAAGGAAGTTGCCCAACTGTGTTTACATGCAGGTGCCAATGATTTTGGGAGCATTATGATCGAGGAGAACGTTGTTAGTGCAGCAGGTGCGCCGCACCGGTTTACAGCAATTGGTATCCAGCAGGCCATACGCGAAGCTGGCTTCGAGCCCCAGTTACGTAACCAGCAGTACGAATTCCGCCAGATGCCAGCAATGATGGAAGAACAGGTGATTGATTACTGATTGTACATTGTGTTTGATAAATCTCTGTAACAGCCCAATGTCAATGAACATCATTGCTAAAGTCGTATAATTTAACGCTTTTGAGCCAGCTTAGTTATTTTGGGATAACAACACAAATCTTAATTCGCGGCATCGAACACGCTAACAAATAAGCCCCACTTCTTTACAAAGGTTCAGGTTGGAATATTTCCCCTCCGTGATTCTCTTTACTCTTTCTGTATTTATTTCGCAACAGTTTCTTATATTGCTTTATACCCCCGATATATCCTAAATATTCATCGATGAAACCGGGCGAACTTAAATCTTAAAAACTAAAAATAAAAGCTCATGAAAAAGATTTCATTAGGCATGGCATGCTTCATGTTATTTTCCATTGTATTATTCAGTTCTTGCGCGAAGGAAGGCCCTGCTGGCGCAGCTGGTGCAGCCGGTCCGGCGGGTGCTTCTGGTCCAGCAGGTCCAGCGGGTCCAGCTGGAACCGTTGGAACAGCGAATGTTATTTATTCGGATTGGCTGGATGTAGTTTTCACTGCTATCCGTAACACAACGGGCGATACAACAGGCTTCTCTGCAAGTATTCCTGCAGCCAAGCTCACCGCTGATGTCTTATCCAAAGGAGAAATAAAAGTGTATTTAAACGGTAACACGGCAGCCAGTCCGAATGTTTTTCCTTTACCTTATTTTGACGGTTTCGACTTACTAAGTGTCCGTTTCAATGTAGGTATGATATTTATGTCTTCTACGGACGACTTTGGTACTTATTCCAATGCTGATGGAAAATTTTTACAATACAGGTATGTTCTGATACCAGGCGCCACAACGGCTCGATCTATGTCGAACCCAGCTACTGCCATTGATTGGAACGATTACAGCCAGGTAAAAAAATATCTTAATCTAAATGATTAAGTAAGAGAGCGAAATCCTCGTTCTAGCGGAACGACAGGTGGATAGAAAAAATCATATGCCGGAATATCTGGGGGTGACTAAAAAGGCCGTAAACAAGTTTAGAGGATGGCACCGGTTCCCCGCCTTTTTAAGGAGGGGACCAAACACAATTAGTCCGACTTCTTATTAGCCTTTTTGGTCACCCCCAGCAGAATGAAGTACACGAACAATGAGCACAAGATTGCCGTCTACATGCATAATTGGTGTAGGCAACATGCGAAAAATATGCTCATACTTGCACCAGTATTGCACTTATGCTGGTATCAATCGGTGAAGGATTTCTTAATTACCAGGATATTAAGGACGATATTTTTGTTTTATTTAAGCAGTTGATAAGCCACCAAACTTAGCACATAAGCTAGGCCGGTCATGTAAACAAGCTGTATAAGTGGCATTTTCCAGGAGCGCGTTTCTCTTTTCACAATAGCCATGGTGCTCATGCACTGCATGGCAAGCGCATAAAATATCATCAACGATACACCGGTAGCCAATGTATATACTTTGCTGCCATCGGCTTTTTTGGCGATCTGCATTTTCTCCCGCAACTTCAGGCCGTTGTCCTCGTCATCTTCACCAACACTGTACAGGGTGGCCATCGTACCGACAAAAACCTCTCTTGCAGCAAATGAAGTTACCAGCGCAATACCAATTTTCCAGTCGTAACCCAGAGGAGTGATTATTGGTTCAATTGATTTTCCTAAAATTCCTGCATAAGAATTTTCCAGCAACGCCTGTTTCCGCTGCTTCTCCAATACTTCTTCATTCCCGGGCTGCTGCGCTTTTAACTGTTCATACTTGCTATCAAGCTTGTCTATCCTGCCCGGGGGACCGTAACTACTAAGTGCCCACAGGATAAGACTTATCACCATGATGATCTTACCGGCATCGGTAACAAAGATCCTGGCTTTTTCAAACATCGTATATCCAATATTCTTCCATCTTGGTGCGCGGTAGGTAGGCAACTCAAGTATAAAAAAGCTTTTCTCTTTTATCTTGATGAACCACTTCATTACAAAAGATACAAGCAGCGCGAGAACCAACCCGAGTAAGTACAACATCATCATCACCAAACCCTGCAGGCCAAAAATTCCCCAGATTTTCTCTTTTGGAATTACGAGCGCAATTAAAATGGTGTAAACAGGCAAACGGGCTGAACAGCTCATCAATGGTGTGATCATAATCGTAAGAAGCCGCTCCTTCCTGTTCTCAATATTCCTCGCGCTCATGATGGCAGGCACTGCACAGGCAAAACCGCTGATCATGGGCATTACGCTTTTGCCGTTGAGCCCTACTTTTCGCATGAGCTTGTCAGTTAAAAAGCTAATACGGGCCATATAACCGGTATCTTCCAATAGAGTTATAAGCCCGAACAATATCATGATTTGTGGTATAAAAACAAATATTCCGCTTAATCCGGCTATTATACCATTCACCAGTAAATTACTCCACCAGGCGTCCGGCAGATTAGTACTCAACCATCCGCCTGTTTCTGCAAAAATCCATTCTATCGCATTCATCGGGTACTCCGCCAGCAGGAAAACACTTTGAAATAATATAAAAAGAACAAACAGCATGATAAGGTAACCCCATCCGCGATGTAGGAGCAGGTTATCCAGGCGTTCTGTAAACAACGTTTTTTGTAACGGTCCGGGCGCAGAAACTGTAATAGCCATAATCTGCTTGATCCTCCCATAACGCTGCATAATTTCCTCGGCCTGCGTACGGGTATGATTAAAATTATTGGCTATCTCTATGTTTTCAATTGAATTTTGCGTGGCTTCATCAAAAGCAAAATTCTCGTGATTAATAAGATAATGTATGGCAGTATAATCACTGATTGCTGGAAACTTTTTCTTTACTGCTTCGATAGACGATTGCGCAAGTGCCGCATTAGGAATAAAATCAAAAACCGGAGCTTTGTATTGGTTTTCAGCGGTCAGCGCAATTGCTTTTTTTAACTGCGGTATGCCTTTATTCCTTCTTGGGTTAACCGGAACTACCGGAACACCCAATTCCCGCTCCAGTCCTTCAATATCTATTTCAATGCCTTTTCTCTTCGCGAGGTCCATCATGGTCAATGCGACCACCACTGGTATTTTAAGGTCTATGATCTGTGAAACAAAAAGCAGGTTCCGTTTTAAATTGCTCGCATCTGCCAGCAACACTACCATATCGGGTTTAACATCAGCATCCTGGTTAAGCAACACGCGATAGGTTACCCATTCGTCTCCTCTTTTCGGGTAAAGACTGTAAGTGCCAGGCAGGTCAATGACCCTGGCGGTGATGCCATCGGAAATAGGACTGCTACCGGTTTTCTTATCCACGGTAACACCCGGGAAATTACCAACCTTTTGATTCAGCCCAGTGAGCGAGTTAAATAACGAGGTTTTCCCGCAATTTGGGTTACCTACTAATGCAATATTAATGGGAGATACTTTCAAGTTGTGCAAAACTAACGCCTATCTTTTCAAAAGACTTACGAAATCGGGAGATGATTGCAAAAAAGACCTCATCAACAGTACTGAACGTCAGTTAACGGTAAGTTTGCCATCTTTGTAAATTGGAAGAATATTGGCGATATCCGGTGTCAAGCAGTAATGAATGTCTTTTTCAAGGCCATAACCACTCAGGCGATGGTAATGAGACGCGTTGTTTACTTTCAGATATCCAAAAAGGTCGCTTTTTGCCTGCTGGTAAATGCTTTCCGCCATATTAGAAGAGTCGCAGTTTATATCGAAATGATCTTTTATCCGGCTAACCACTGCGCCTGCAAAAAGTGTATCCTCAAGGTTTACCCTGTCTTTCCAGGCAGCGCATCCGAGAACTACATTTTTTTGTTGCTTGATAAGATAATCAGTTACTGCGGTAAGATTGGGAAAGGAGCCGGTAATAATATCAGTTGCGCCATTGGCGAGCGCCATGTACAAAAGCTTGGTTCCATTGGTTGTTGTGAGCACCAGTGTTTTGTCTTTTATAAAAGAAGGAGAATATTCAAAAGGAGAATTTCCATACTCAAGTCCCTCGGCGACCCGGCCATCTCGTTCTCCTGCCGTTATGCATTCAATTTCTGAGGCCCAGTCGATGCACTTCTGCACGCTATCTACCGGTATAATGCATTTGGCACCATTAAATAGTGCGGTTGCAATGGTTGAGGTGGCTCGTAAAACATCGATGATAACAACGATTGTATTGGAAACATCATATAATTTCAACAGGGCAGGAGATAATGATGTGTATAGCGTTGGCTTTATAATTTCCATAAAAAAGACCAGGGTAGTTGTTACCGCGATGAAAAATTTGAAGTTGCTTGATGCTTTTTCTACTTAACTGAATGGCAACTTAACAACTTTTGCAAGCAACAGTTTATCGCGGACCTTGATATAAATAGTGGTATCAATTTTTGAAAAGGCTGTTCTTACATACCCAAGCCCGATTGCTTTGTTTAGCGTGGGAGATTGTGTGCCGGACGTAACCTTTCCTATAACTGTTCCGCTATAATCCTTGATTTCGTAATCGTGTCTGGGTATGCCTTTGTCAATCATTTCAAAACCAACCAGCTTCTGCCCCGGGCCTTCTGATTTTTGAGCTTCCAGTATTTGTTTAGAAGGGAATTCTTTGGTGAATTTGGTGATCCATCCCAACCCTGCTTCCAATGGGGTTGTTTCGTCATTTATATCATTGCCGTACAAGCAAAAACCCATTTCAAGCCGCAGGGTATCTCTTGCTCCCAGGCCGATAGGCTTTAAACCCTGTGGGCCACCAATTTCAAAAATTTTATCCCATATTTTATCTGCATTGCCATTCTTATCTTCAAAGTAAATTTCCACTCCACCAGCGCCGGTATAACCCGTGGCGCTTATAAGTACATTTTCCACACCTGCAAACTTACCTTTAACGAAAGTGTAATATTTAAGGTTCATGATATCAATTTCTGTTAACGGCTGCAATACTTTTGTGGCATTTGGACCTTGTATAGCCAACAGGCAGGTCTTATCTGAAATATCGTGCATCTCGGCTCCAGCAGTATTGAATTTACTTATCCAATCCCAATCCTTTTCGATATTGCTTGAATTGACGACCAGCATATAGGTTTTATTTTCTTCCATACAGTAAACCAGCAGGTCGTCTATGATGCCGCCCGTTTCATTAGGAAAGCAACTATATTGCGCATGTCCTGCAGTTAATTTTGATGCATCATTAGAAGTCACTCTTTGTATGAGATCAAGGGCATGAGGACCCTTTATGATAAATTCACCCATGTGGCTCACATCAAACACCCCGGCATTTTTCCTTACTGTTGCATGTTCATCATTGATGCCCGAGTAACTGATCGGCATATTAAACCCCGCAAAACCAGCCATTTTCGCTCCTAAATCAATATGTTTCTGCAGGAAAGGCGTATGTTTCATGAATTAGTTTTAGTTCAAAAATAAAGGTTGGCTGGCAGGCTGCCAAAAGAATGCAGGCTGGGCAGCCTCGCAACGGTAAAAGCAAAGTTGTGTGCGATGCTTCCGAAAGTTGTCTAAGGCCTCCAGGCACAACAAAGCCCTTTGCTTACGCTCAGGGCCTTATTGTTCCAACTTCAACCCCGCCTGCAACCTTGCGGTAACAACGCGGCGGGCGGGTACCTACTGGAATATCGTTAGTAAATTAAATAAGGTGGGTACTTCTAACTGGGCAACAGATTCATCTAAAACCTGGTCTTGTTTTGCCGTTGGCAACTGCGACGTTTTGATAGTATCAATTTTAGGAACAGTTATAATAGTATCCCTTTTCTCTGAGTTATTATTCCTGTTACCTTTATATCGATATCCTTCACCATTTTCCTGCTCGTCGGTTCTTTCAATGGTGGTATTTCCATCATCCGATTTTCTACCTGCCCGGCCCCTTGTTTTAGTTCTTTCCTTATTGATCTCGTCAAGTCCTTCAGATGTCATCATGTACTCCCTGTTACTATTATAATAATAAGAGTTATCCCATCTTTCATCCCAGCCCATGTTCCAACCTCTTCGCCTGTCCATGTTGATATTAAACCAGTTGTATTGGTCCACGCTCCTGTCTACCTGGATCCTTTTTCCTACCGGCACTTCTGCCACCAACATCACCTGCTGGTTGCGGAACTTATCTTTTTGGGTGATGGTAAACCCTTTGGGCAGATATAGCACGCTGTCAACCTGGGATACAGTAAAACTGATGTTATTTGCCAGGTTCTCGGCGATTACAGGGCTGTTACCATTGCTAAACTTTACGGCATAAACGTGATAAAAGGAGTCCGGGCTTTTGATAAGTTTTACCCGAACCGTGTTCATCATGATACTGTCTTCATTTTTGCTGAAGAAAGGCAGGTCCCCATCAAAGCCAAACCAGTCGCTGCCATAATATTTAATTCTTCCTTCCGATACTTTTACCAGCAGTTTATTAGTCTGCGGCTGCACCAGGGAAATTTCTTCCTTAACACTTGTTCTCGAGCGGAAATTCCTGGCTATTAACCCTATCAGGACAACTGCGCTTACCAGCCCAATGATCCATAAGCTGCCGAACGTATAACCCAGGTAATGATTTTTTGATTTCACTCCTATGATTCGACGGATCAACCAGGTAAGCAATGCGATGATCGGAATGCCAAGGAACAGTACCAGTGTGGACCAGGCAAGGAGATTTTGCCAAAAGCCTCCCAGTACAAAATCCTTGAAAGGAAACGCCCCGATTCCGCTTGATAATAGGGCCACGAGGGCCATAACCAATGCAAATACTATTATGCCCGCAATGAATAAAAAAAACACTTTAAACAATACCCCAATCACGTGCCCGATCCCTGTTCTTGTTCTTCTCACATAAGGCGCTGATTCAGAAGAAAAATTCTGGCCCGCCTGCTTCATATCCTGGCCTATCTGCTGCGCACGGTCCTTGATATCATCGCCTACTTTCTCTGCCTTTACTTTTAAATTCTCGAGATCTTCTTTTACCGTTTTTTTTATAGACTCAAGATCTACCTTTTCACCGCGCATTTCCATTTTCTCGGTTGCAGAGCTTGCCTCCGGCAGAATAATCCACAGTACGATATAGGAGATGAATAAGGTTCCACCAAAACCATTCAAAAAGAAATGGGGAACAGGGTCGAAGTACATCCATCCCGCCCGGAAAATATTCGTAAGAATTCCCAGGATAAAAGGGGCAAGAAAAATAATCCGAGGTACCCAAACGTCTATATTTAAATAAGCTGCAATACCCCCTGAAACTCCCCCTAACATCCGGTTATCGGGGTTGCGGTATAAACGCTTTCGCACATTTGATACCAGCGCACGCGGTGGCAGCACTATCCATAAAATAATATATAATAAAAACCCAGAACCTCCCAGGAACGTGAACAGTACAAACAAAATGCGCATTACAGAAGGATCGATGCCGAAATAACTGGCAAGGCCTGCCGCCACACCGCCAATTATTTTATCATTCTCAGAGCGGAACAACCTTTTTCCGGCTGATCCTGCCTGGCCAGCCTGCTGACTGCCTTGCTGAGAACCTGTTGTACCTGCATTACCAGTGGCTTTAGCACCAGTTGCATGATTAGGTATATCCTGTGTTCCCTCAGCTTCTTCAAGGTCTTCCGGCCTTCCAATACTGGATATCACGGAATTTACGTCCTCATCTGTAATACAGGCAGTCATCCTTTTCAGGCGATCAGAAAACAACTCAGCTATCCTGCTTTCAATATCATTGATTATTTCCTCGCACCCCTCCTCTTTGGCAAAATACCCCCGAAGGCTTTCGATATATATTTTCAGGATATCGTAAGCCGTTTCCTCAATCGGGATGATCCTGCCCTGAAAATTTATGTTGATTATCTTTTTCATTTTTGATCGTATTTGTAAGTTGAAGTTTGGTTAGTTAATTCGTTGGAGGAACTATGGTGTCTTTTTTGCTCGCCAGCGCGTTTACTGCATTTGCCAGCTCGTTCCAGGTGGCTTCCAGTTCTTTATAAAACTTTTCGCCTTTTTCTGTAAGCAAAAAATATTTGCGGGGCGGGCCGGAGTTGCTTTCTACCCAACGGTAAGTTAACATGGCAGCATTTTTCAACCTGGTAAGCAAAGGATAAAGGGTGCCTTCCAGTATATTAAGATTGGCCGCCTTCATTTCCTCAACGATATCACTCGGGTATGCCTCACCCCGGCGGATTATAGAAAGAATGCAAAACTCCAGAATTCCCTTTCTCATCTGGCTTTGCGTGTTTTCGATATTCATACAGTTGTTGATTTATTCCTGCCGCCTATTGATGTTTCAAACCACATAACAGATGAACGGCCTGGTTATTTATGTTTTATTAACTTGATAAAACAAATATAGAGGTTATTATAGTACTATGCAACACAAAGTACCATATTTATTAAGGTAACTATCATAGAATGATAATGGGTTTAATCGTATAAGCAATACTAGCAAGAGATACAACGAATGCCTGGGATTTAGAAAATTCCCTGGTGTTACATAATCGGAAGAAATTAGTGATAAACGGAAGCTTCTCTGTAATAGCATTTTGGTTATAAGGGTGTTTTCTACCATATAATATAGTTAGCCTTACCTATCTTGCAGCATTCTTGCATTGAACCTGGTAACTAATAAATATGGAAGAAAGTCTGCAACAAAAAGTTCCCCAGCAATCCGAGGAAGTGAATGTAGAGTATGATCTTGCAGTAGATTTTGTAAAATTTACCAGGCGATCGCTGTTCCTGACCGGTAAAGCGGGTACGGGCAAAACAACTTTTCTCAGGTACATTAAAAATAACACCAGCAAAAATACAGTCGTACTTGCTCCAACAGGAGTAGCCGCCATTAATGCCGGAGGTTCTACCATTCATTCTTTTTTTCAACTGCCATTCGGACCATTTATTCCTGCAAGCGCCCCTGGCTTTACGGGTAGAACCGGGTATGCCGATAAGCATTCCATTTTTAAAAGCATCCGGTTTACAAAAAATAAGATTGAGTTATTAATGGAGCTGGACCTGCTGATTATAGACGAGGTGTCCATGGTTCGATGCGATGTTATCGACGCTATCGATACTGTGCTAAGGCATTTCCGCCGGCAGCCCTTATTGCCTTTTGGTGGTGTACAAGTTGTATTTATCGGCGACCTCTTTCAATTACCTCCAGTGGTGCCTGATAGCGAATGGGAGGTTTTGAATGAACATTATGACAGTCCATATTTTTTCAGCTCAAAAGTTACACAGCAGTTGCCACCGCTTTACCTGGAGCTAAAAAAAATATACCGGCAAAATGAACAGATTTTCATTGATATCTTAAACCGGATCCGGACCAATGAAGTGGCATGGGACGATCTCTTACTGCTCCATGAGAATTATGATCCCGACTTCAAGCCGTCAGCTAACGACAATTACATTATTCTTTCTACGCATAACCGCAGGGTTGAATTAATTAATACTGCAGATCTTGAGAGATTAAATACCAGCCTGTTCCAATTCCAGGGAACAGTAAAAGGTGATTTTTCAGAAAAAGCATTACCCACAGACCTTGTACTTCGCCTGAAAGAAGGTGCCCAGGTTATGTTTGTAAAAAATGATCCTGAACCCGAAAAACGCTACTACAATGGGAAAATAGGGAAGATAAAATCTATTAACCGCGAGAAAGTCATCGTTGACTTTCCTGATAACGGCAGGGAAATGGAACTGGAAAAAGTTACCTGGGAAAACATCAGTTACACGCTTAACAAAGAAAGCGGGGAAATAGAAGAGAAAATAGAAGGCACATTTACCCAGTATCCCGTTAAACTTGCCTGGGCAATTACCGTGCACAAAAGCCAGGGGCTAACGTTTGAAAAAGCCATAGTTGACCTGGGTGCATCGTTTGCTCCCGGGCAGGTATACGTTGCTTTGAGCCGCTGTACGTCGTTAAAGGGAATGGTGCTACAATCAAAGATTACCAGGCACTGTATTATGACAGATGAAAAAGTGGTAAGCTTCGCGGCTGGAGAAATGGGAAAAAATACCTTGCAAGAAATTCTGGAGGTAGAAAAAAAGAGTTACAGGCAAGGCAACGTGCTAACCGCATTCCAGGTTACCAAACTTATCATGATCCTTGATCAGCTACTGGAAAATAATAGAATGCGAAAAAACGAGGTAAGTGCACAAGCGCTAAGTATGGCCGAGGATTTCGTCCTCATGGCCAGCCAGCTAAGTGATGTGGCCGAGAAGTTCCAGAGAGAACTTTCCAGGCTGTTGACGGAATATGCAGAAACTAAACAGGGTGCTATGCTGGTATCAAGAATTAACGCAGCAAGCAGGTATTTTACTAGTTTCCTTGAACTCTCATTTCTTAAACCTATCCAAACTCATCGTAAGTCTTTATCAGGCAAACAGAAAGTAAAAAAGTATATCAGGGAATTGTCAGCGATCGAAACCTTTTTGATTGCACGAATAGAACATATCAAGCAGGTTAATAATCATTCTGAAGAATTGTACGTAGAACCACCGCTCGCCGGGGCAACATTGCCGACTGGTTAGCGTCAGTAAATCAAAACATTTGTTCCCTTATTTCTTCAAACCAATTTCACGAAGCCTTTCATCAAGGTATTCGCCGGCGGTGCTATCCTCGTAAACCTTGGGGTGCTGGTCGTTAACACAACTTTCAAGGCATGCAAGACTCATTTCACTTTTTGGGTGCAGGAAAAAAGGAATTGAAAATCTTGAAGTGTGCCACATTGGTCTTGGAGGGTTTACAACCCTGTGAGTGGTTGACTTCAGTTTATTGTTGGTAAGTCTTTGTAACATATCGCCGACATTAACTACAATCTGTTCAGGCAGAGAAGTTACTCCTACCCACTCGTTTTGTTTTGTAAGGATCTGTAAACCATCCGCCGAAGCACCTACCAGTAAAGTGATGAGATTGATATCTTCATGCTGTTCGGCCCTGATGGCTGATTTTGGCTCATGTGTGATGGGCGGATAGTGAATGGATCTTAAGATAGAATTTCCATTGTGCACATAAGCGTCAAAATAATGTTCATCTAGTCCGAGGTATATGGCTATTGCCTGCATCAATGCGAGACCCGATTTTTCAAACGCCTGGTAGGCCGCCCTGAAAGTGGGTGAAAATGGCGGCACTTCTTTTACCGTAACATTATCCGGATACTCGCTCTTAATAGGATCGTTGTCTTCGACCGTCTGACCGAACTGGAAAAATTCTTTTAAATCTGGGGCATCACTTCCCTTGGCATGTTCTTTACCAAAAGAGGTATACCCTCTCTGGCCAGCCAATCCGGGCACTTCATATTTCCTTTTATCATCTGAAGGCAATGAAAAAAACTGCTGAACGTACTTATATAAATCGGAAATTAGGTTATCTGGTATGCCATGATTTTTTACCGCCACAAAACCAACCTCTTCATAGGCCTTCCCCAACTGGTTTACAAATTCCTGTTTTCTTGTTGGTTCACCTGAAAAAAAATCGCTGAGATCAACTACTGGTATAGACATACTTCAAGCATTTTGCGTTTAGAATGAATTGACGTTATTTTACCCAGTAAAATTATCATTTTTGATGCAAAGAAGTTTTTTATTGTTACTACCCTTGTTTTTTATCTCTTTATTATCCTGCTCTCCCAAATACGCAAAATATTCTGACCAATACCCGCAGAATAAAAGTTTGGAAATGCCTGATTACAGCGAATTATATTACTGGGCGGCGCATCCCGGCAAAAAAGATCCTTCAGACAGTGTTCCCATGGCTTTATTAAAGAAATTTTCCAGGGATACTGTTGCTGATGTTTTCTTTTTGCACCCAACCACACTCACTTCCTACGATGATACCAGTTGGAATGCGGATATCAATGATCCTTTGATCAACGCAAAAACCGACTATGTTCCCATTTTGTACCAGGCTAGCGTATTCAATGAGTGCAGGGTTTACGCGCCACGTTACAGGCAGGCACACCTGCGTGCTTATTATTCAGCAGATACTATTGCGAACAAAAAAGCTTTTGATCTTGCTTACGAAGACATTAGAACATCGTTTCAATATTATCTTGACCACTTCAATAATGGAAGGCCTATTATCATCGCATCCCATAGCCAGGGAAGCACGCATGCCCAACACCTTTTGAAAGATTTTTTTGATGGTAAGCCTTTACAGAACAAGCTGGTGGTAGCTTATGTAATTGGCATGTATATACCCGGTAATTATTTCGAGGACCTTAAGATGTGTACTGACTCATTACAAACCGGGTGCATTGCCGGCTGGAGAACTTATAAGAACGGTTATGAACCAGACTTCGTGATCAAAGAAAAAAATTCTGGATGGGTCACAAACCCGCTTACCTGGAACACCACGGAAATCTACGCTCCTTACAAGCTTAATAAAGGTGGAGTAATTACCAATTTCAACAAATTACGAACAGGCATTACAAATGCTCAGGTACATGGTGGCGTATTATGGATCGGGAGGCCACATCTCCCTGGCAGCTTTTTGTTAAACATGAAAAATTTCCATGTGGGTGACATAAATCTTTTTTACTTAAACATAAGAGAGAACGTACGACAGCGGACCCGGGCCTATGACAGCCTGCAACATCGGTAGTTCGTATCATCCTCTGTGAAAGTTAACCAGCATACACACGGCCAAGTCGCGAAAAATGTGCAATTAGAACTCGGCATTTTTGGGTGTTCTTGGAAATGCTATAACGTCTCTGATATTTGTCATGCCTGTTACAAATTGAACCATCCGTTCGAACCCCAGTCCAAACCCCGCATGGGGAACAGCGCCATAACGGCGTGTGTCGAGATACCACCACAACTCATGAACCGGTATATTCATTTCTTTCATCCTTTCTTCCAGTTTATCGAGTCTTTCTTCACGTTGAGAGCCCCCAACAATTTCACCTATACCAGGAGCAAGGATATCCATAGCGGCAACTGTTTTGCCGTCATCGTTCTGGCGCATATAAAACGCCTTTATTCCTTTAGGATAATTAGTTAAAATAACGGGTTTTTTGAAATGCTTTTCTACAAGGTATCGCTCATGCTCACTCTGCAGATCTATGCCCCAGGAATCTACGGGGTACTGAAATTTCTTCTTTTTATTATGATTACTTTCTTTTAAAATATCGATGGCTTCACTGTAAGTGATCCGTTCAAAATCATTTTTAACAACGAATTCCAGCTTCTCCACCAGGCCGAGCTCACTGCGCTCTTGTTGGGGCTTTTGTTTTTCTTCTTCTGCAAGTCGCGAAGCAAGAAATTCAATGTCTTCTTTGTTATTAGCCATCACATAGCTGATAATAAATTTTATGAACTCTTCGGCCAGGTTCATATTGTCCTCGAGGTCGCAGAAAGCCATCTCCGGCTCAATCATCCAAAATTCAGCAAGATGCCTGGTGGTGTTCGAGTTCTCTGCACGGAAAGTGGGGCCGAAGGTATAAATCTCACTAAAAGCCATTGCTGCCAATTCCCCTTCGAGCTGTCCGCTTACTGTAAGGTTAGTGCTGCGTCCAAAAAAATCTTCTTTGTAATTAATCGCTCCATCATCTTCACTTCGGGGAGGATTATCAAATGGAAGGGTGGTGACCCTGAAGGTTTCTCCTGCACCTTCCGCATCAGATGCTGTAATAATTGGAGTATGTAAATAAACAAATCCTTTGTTATTAAAAAACTGGTGTACAGCAAAAGCCAGGGCATGACGTACGCGGAACACGGCACCAAAAGTATTGGTACGAAAACGGAGATGTGCTATTTCGCGCAGGTAATCAAGGCTGGGTTTATTCTTCAGTTGGAGGGGATATTTTTCTGCATCACAGTCGCCAAGGATCTCTATGGTATGTGCTTTAACTTCCGTCTTCTGACCTTTACCTAATGATGGAACCAGGTCACCCGTAACTTTAAGAGAAGCCCCGGTGCTGATCCGTTTCAACAATTTTTCTTCAAATTTTCCAAGTTCGGCCACAACCTGTATGTTATTATTTGTGCTACCATCATTCAACGCTATAAACTGGTTATTGCGGAATGTACGTACCCATCCCATAACTATTACCTCCTGGCCGGTTATTTCACTTGCCAGCAGATCTTTCACTTTGACCCTTTTGTTGAACATAGTTCCCTTTTTAATGGCTGCAAAGATAAACCCCAGAAGGTTTGAATGTGAGAAATATATTGGCCCGTGAACCTTCATTGCTTTTTTAAGGACGGTGAAAGGCTTACCTTCCTTCAAATACAATTCTTATGAAAATTGCTTTCTTTTCTGCCAAATCGTACGACAAAGAATTTTTTGACCGGTTCCGCAATAACAATGAAATCGTGTATTGGGAAGTTTCTCTCAATGAGCAAACCCTTGCCCTTGCAAAGGGATGTAATGCTATCTGTGTTTTTGTAAATGATAGCCTGAATGCAACAGTGCTTCAGCAATTGCATGAACTGGGTATAAAACTTATAGCCCTACGTTGTGCCGGCTTTAACAACGTTGATCTTGAGACTGCGCATAAACTTCAGATCCCTGTTGTTCGCGTGCCCGCCTACTCACCACATGCAGTTGCTGAACATGCAGTAGCGTTAATACTTACGCTTAACAGGAAAACACATAAGGCTTACAACAGGATCAGGGAGGGGAATTTTTCAATTGAAACGCTGACCGGTTTTGACCTGTTTGGAAAAACGATCGGTGTAGTGGGAACGGGTAAAATCGGCCAGGCCTTCAGTGAAATCATGTTAGGATTTGGCTGCACAGTGCTTGCATTTGATATCATAGCAAACAAACAACTGGAAGCAAAAGGAGTAGAGTACCTTCCGCTTATCGACGTGTTGGAACGCGCTGATATTGTTTCCTTGCATTGTCCCCTGACTGAATTAACGCATCACCTCATCAATAGTGATACATTAGCAATGATGAAAAAAGGTTCCATGTTGATTAATACCAGCCGTGGGGCCCTTGTAGATGCAAAGGCCGCAGTTGATGCTTTAAAAAGCGGTCATCTTGCTTATCTTGGAATTGATGTTTATGAGCAGGAGGAAAAATTATTTTTCAATGATCTCTCGGGGGAAGTGATACAGGATGATATCATTATGAGGCTCATAAGTTTCCCAAACGTACTTATCACTGCCCACCAGGGCTTTTTTACGGAGGAGGCGCTGACGCAGATCGCAACTATTACCTTTCAAAATATTGCAGCTTTTGAAAATGGCAACGAATTGCTAAATAAACTCTGATAGTTTCGTTATACAGCATCATTTAACCTTCTTAATCTACCAGGGTCGATGTTCTTTCCTTTTACAGAGCAGGCAAAACAAGCAACATTTGTTTTTATTAAGGATGTTGATTTGTAATGTAATAGCAAATCAGGTAGCTGAACGGCTAATATTCTGCAGCCTAAATAATAATGGATAAACAGCTAAGGAGTTACTCCTATGGAACCCTGTTACTGTGCAACATTCTGATTAACATATACGTTAATAATCAAAAAAATTTTGCTTTTTGCAAATTTGTGGTAATATTGCAATGGAAATTAATCTGATTGGTTCATTTCTCTCATGGCTTGTCAGTGCATTTTAAGTTCCTTCAACAGAATTTCAGTTCATTTTTTCACAACTAAGATCGGTTTTTTGATTTACTCATTTCAAGTGTTTTTATGTACGATATTTTACAACTGAACGATATGATCGTTCCTGAGTTGCTCGATATTGCTGAGCAGCTTAAAATCCCTAATGCCAAGAAACTCGATAAAAAGGACCTTATTCATAAAATTATCGATGGACAGGCCACCAGTGCTGCCGGTGCCAAAAACGGAGAAGATGAAAAGCGCAAGCGCAAAAGAATTATAAAGCCAGCAACAGCGGATGTTCGTGCTACGAAAGAGGTACAGGCCACAGCAGAGGTGCGACCTGAGCCGGTGGTTGAAAATGTTGAGCCCGAAAAGCCGCGTAAACCGGAACTCAAAAAAACAGTTCCTAAGAAAGAAGAAAAGCTTCCCTTAAGAAAACCTGCCCGTAAAAAACAGGAGGAAGAACTTGCTGAAGCTGGCAATAATAATAACAGCAATAACGGCAACAACTCAAATAATAACGCGGAATCCCGTAACATGCGTGAGTCTGCAAACCAGGATGAAAGGGATGATGATGATGACAGGCATGAACATGAATCGGGAAATAATAATAACGAGGACGGTGACAACGGCAACAGTGATGAGGATGGGGGGGATGATAATGGTGAAAACATGAATGAGGAAAATGGTAACTACCAGGGAACTCAACCTGTGATGGATACCGCTGTTAATAAAGGCTATCCTCAGCAACGCCGAAACGATTTTTTCAATATAGAATTTGATGGAATTATCCAGGCAGAGGGTGTTCTGGAGATGATGCCTGATGGTTATGGCTTCCTTCGGAGCAGTGATTATAACTATCTTTCTTCACCTGATGATGTATACGTATCTCCTTCACAGATCAAACTTTTTGGTTTAAAAACCGGTGACACGGTACATGGATCTGTTCGTCCGCCAAAAGAAGGAGAAAAATATTTTGCACTGCTTAAGGTTGAATCTATTAATGGTAAAGGTCCGGAAGAAGTTCGTGATCGTGTACCATTCGACTACCTGACACCTTTGTTCCCTTTTCAGAAGCTCAATCTTTTTACGGCAGCATCTAACTTCAGTACACGCATCATGGATCTTTTCACGCCAATCGGTAAAGGCCAGCGTGGATTGATTGTATCTCAGCCCAAAACTGGTAAAACCATGCTGCTGAAAGCTGTAGCAAATGCTATTGCTGAAAATCATCCTGAGTGCTACTTAATGATTGTACTGGTTGATGAACGCCCCGAAGAGGTGACGGATATGGAAAGAAGCGTGCGCGCAGAGGTGATAGCATCAACTTTTGACGAGCCCGCAGAAAAACACGTGAAGGTTTCTACGATGGCCCTGCAAAAAGCAAAACGCCTTGTAGAATGTGGACACGATGTAGTGATCCTCTTAGATTCAATTACAAGGCTTGCACGTGCGCACAATACCGTAGCACCAGCCAGTGGCAAGGTTTTGTCAGGCGGCGTTGAAGCAAACGCTATGCAAAAACCAAAACAATTTTTTGGTGCAGCACGTAAAATTGAAAATGGCGGCTCACTGACTATACTTGCAACAGCATTGATAGATACCGGATCAAAAATGGACGAAGTGATTTTCGAAGAATTCAAAGGAACAGGCAATATGGAATTGCAACTTGATAGGAGACTTTCTAACAGGCGCGTATTCCCTGCTATTGATCTTGTAGCTTCTTCAACACGTCGCGACGACCTATTATTGGATAAAGAAGTTCTGCAACGGATGAACCTGCTTCGCGTATTTTTAAGTGATATGAACGCAGAAGAAGCCATGAATGAATTACTGAAACGCATGCGCGGAACCAAAGACAATGAAGAGTTCCTTGCCAGCATGAACAGGTAACAAACATCTTCAACATACATTCTTATAACAAAGCAGGCCAGTATTTTGGCCTGTTTTGTTTTGAATAACTCTTCCGCAAACCGCTTTAATTGAAACGAAATTGGTTAAGCGCTTATTTGAGTACGTTATATCGCTGACCTTGCTCCTCTTGTATCCTATTGCATTTTTACATTCTTCAATCTCTCTCTTTCCGAGTAGTTCCTGAGTTTATTTATCACAGCAGTATCAGAGAGTTCATAAAGGTTTACTTTTTTTGAAACAAGATTAAACTGCCATACGGCAGCATTTGTTCCTGAAGCATTTTCATTCTCTACATAGCCGATCAAAACCAGGTTGTTGTTGTCTATCCAGGCTGCATCTTCCACAGAATTTCCTGGCCCCAAAAACAAGAGCCTTGTCTTTTCTTTTTTTCTAATGTCTACCATACTTATTTCTGTATCGGGTTCCTGTGAGCTCCCTACAAACTGGCCCTGTTTATTTTTCATGATAGAGATATTATAACTATCCAGGTCAATAAATTTTGAACTGTCAGGGGAATACTTCAGGAACGAGCCATAGAATTTAAAGTAATTATTACCAGGCTCGAAAACAGTTTTATAGCTAGAATCTTCTTGCCAAAATTTTGTGTTGGTAAATTTGTCCCAATTCAGATCAGGTACTGAACGTCTTGCATACTTAGAAAAGCCGGTCTCGTTAATAATGACAAGATCTTCATCGGGTAAAGCGTTTTCGGGTTTACTGGTCGATAACGAGTCTTCACCTTGTTCCCCTCCCTCAGCCTGTTTATCAGCGCCACTATTGCAAGCACCCATTACCATCATGATCGTTAAAAGAATTAGTAGATATTGTTTCATGATAATAGATAAATTTTAAATGTGCTGGGTTCGTCATATGTAGGTACGCGTTTTGCCAGCCTTTCAAGAACTAATTGAATCTCTGTTCTTTGTTACGGAAGGAAGAAAAAAATTTGGGTTGAATTGAATTCACCCGGGGTAATTATTTAGCCACGGCATCTATAAGTTTAGAAAGTTTTACATCCTTGTCCGTAACTATGTCACCAGCATCATGCGTGTTCAGCCATATCTCAACGGTATTATAAACATTTGTCCACAAAGGATGATGGTCCATCTTTTCAGCAGCCAAGGCAACGCGTGTCATGAAAGCGAAAGCTTCAGAAAAATTTTTGAATTCAAATTTTTTATACAATTTATTGTTTTCTTCTTTCCACATAATATTGGCATTTTAAGGTGATAGGGCTAAGTTAGACATGTTAACTTGAAGCCACTAAATTCCTGTGTTAAAAATTATTCTCAATCAAGGGATTTTTCAGCACCGAAATAATGTGAACCAGTTTGGCAAACTAATGCAGGTATACAGTTAAAATATGAGGTGCCCCTTGTTTTTTATCTTTTCGTTTGTCAATTCCATAACAAGCTGCACAGGTTTAATATTTTTTATAGAGCTTACCATGTAGTTTACGCTGTCATTTTCAACCAGGTCTCCCTTCAGGAGCCATAGAAAGTCCAAATGTTTAAATTCCGGCAAAAGATATTCACCGTCATCCTGGTTATTGTACAGGTAATGAACAAGAGAATTATTGGGTTCGCTATACTCGTA
>JBBPYM010000478.1:0-8998 GCA_038199905.1 Chitinophagales bacterium
AGCTGTTTCAAAGTGAGTCTCTAAACTACAATTCCAAGTATTTTAACTCTTAAAATTGTGCTCATTCTTTAGTATATGCACAGCCATTGTTGAAATAATGTGAGTTTTTCGTCGGCTGAAGGCTGATAGCTGACAGCTGATAGCTCGTTAACAAACGCATAACATCAAACAGAAACTAAACACTTGTTTAAATCAAACAATTGTTTAATTTTGTGTTTGAAATGGATAAAAGAGAGCATATCATTCAAAAAACTATCGAACTTTTTTCGGAAAATGGCTTTGACAATACGTCTATCCGTGAAATTTCTAACAGGGCACAGGTTAACGTTGCGATGGTTAACTATTATTTCGGATCGAAGCTGAAATTGTTCGAGGCGATCATGGAATACAAGTCCAATTATCTCAAAACCAGGCTGGAGGAACTGCAGGCAAATACTGAACTTGATGAAATGGAGAAGATTAAAGTGATCATCGATGAGTATGCTACACGGATATTATCCAACCCACATTTTCACAGGGTCATGCACCAGGAGCTGCTATTGAAAACGCGCCCGGATAACATCGCTATCATCAAGAAACTCTTTGCTAAAAATTACCAGATCATTCGTAATATCCTGGAGGAAGGCATCAGGAAAAAAATTTTCCGCGATGTTGATTCCCAGCTGACCATTTCCACTTTATTCGGAACAATTAACCACTATATGCAAAACGCCGAGGTTTTGGGCATCCAGGAAGGGGAAAAGAAGGAAGAAACTACCGGGCACAATGAAATTCTTCGTGCCCGCCTCATTGACCATTTACACAGTCTCATGCAGGCCCATTTATTGAAAGGTCAAAATAAATAAAGCAATAAAAGAGTTATGAAATTTAGAACAGCATCGCTGGCTTGTGTGTTATTTGTTACCGGAGTTTTTTTAACCCAGCAGGCAAAAGCGCAATATGTTAAAAACCTCACCTTGCAGGAAGCTATCGACCTGAGCCTGAAGAACAGCAAGCAACTAAAGAACAGCCAGGCCAGAACATATGAATCTGCCGCCGCCGTTAACGAGGCAAAGGAACGCCGGCTTCCTGACGTAAATGTAACAGGTTCGTATGTTCGCCTCAACAGTCCCCATGTTAACCTGAAAGCAGGAACTGATACCACTGCAGGTTCCCCTACAAAACAGCAATCTGTAAAAGTTTCGCAGGCAGCTTATAGCATTGTGAATATGTCGCTTCCTATTTATTCCGGTCTTCGGATCCGGTACGGGATTGAATCGGCGAAGTTCCTGGAGAAAGCAACACAATTGGATGCGGAAAATGACCGTGAAGAAGTTATACAAAACAGTATAGACGCGTTTAGCAATTTATATAAGGCCAGAGCCGCTGCCGAGCTGGTAAAGGAAAGCCTGGCACAGGCAAGGCAAAGAGCAAAAGATTTCTCCAACCTCGAAAAAAACGGTCTTCTTGCGCGTAATGATCTATTAAAAGCAGAACTCCAGTCATCAAATACTGAGCTTACTTTATTGGATGCCGAAAACAACTTCAAGCTGTCTACCGTCAATATGAATCTTATGTTGGGACTGCCGGAAGAAACGGTTCTGGTTCCTGACTCTTCCAGTCTTAAAACAACTACCGAAACAAAAAGCATCAGCGAATGGGAGCAACTGGCCTTTCAAAATCGAAA
Source organism: Chitinophagales bacterium (assembly GCA_038199905.1). GTDB lineage: Bacteria > Bacteroidota > Bacteroidia > Chitinophagales > Chitinophagaceae > JADCRZ01. The sequence goes on from JBBPYM010000478.1 coordinate 1,667, forward strand.
AGATGCCAGTGCCTTGTCTTTCCGTGAAAAAGCGGCAGCTTCCAATGTGAAGGCAGTTAAAGGAGAATTATATCCCAGCCTTGCACTTACAGGTGGCTATATAGCTGCCTATGTTCCCAACCTTGTTACCATTACCAATGCAGTAAACCTCGGCCTGGGCGTTCAATATAACATCGGTTCGTTATGGAAAACAAAATCTAAAATGCAACAGGCGCAGGCACGCGTTCAGCAGGTTCAGGCAAACGAAGAGATGTTGTCTGATGCCATTCGGCTGCAGGTAAACCAAAGTTACCAGGGCGTGATGCTCAGTCAGAAAAAAATTGAAGTGTACCAGAAAGCAATAGAGCAGGCTGCGGAGAACTACAAGATTACCCGGAATAAATATAATAACACGCTCGTTACAACCACAGAGCTGCTGGAAGCCGAAGTTGCCGAACTACAGGCAAAGCTAAATTATGCCTTCGCAAAAGCCGACGCCATTGTGGCCTACAACAAGCTTCTTCAGTCGGCAGGTCTTTTAAATACTCAATCAGAAACTAAATAACTAACATTTTAATTAGAAGATATTTTTATGGAAACAAGAACTAACACAAACGTTCCGGCACCAGAAGCTCCTAAAAAGAAGAGTAAGGGATTTATAATCGTGCTTGCTTTGCTGGTAATTTTAGGCGGCTGGTTCGGCATCACCAAATACATTCATTCGCTTCACCATGAAGAAACAGATGATGCGCAGGTTGAAGCTAATATCAGCCCGGTTATACCAAGGATCTCCGGTTATGTGGTTTCAGTGAATGTAAAAGACAACCAGCAGGTAAATAAAAGTGATACTATTATAGTTCTTGATAACAGGGAGATGAAAATAAAACTTGAGCAGGCAGAAGCTGCACTGGCTACTGCAGAGAGCAACCTCAACCTCGCGAAAGCAAGCTCGTCTGCCGCAACAGCTAATATTGCTACTTCAAAGGCTGGTATTACTACAGTTGATGCACAGATTGAAGCTGCCCGTATTAACGCGCGGAGGGCAACGCAAGATTATAACCGTTATGCGAATCTTATAAAGGATCACTCAATTACCCAACAGCAATACGAACAGGCGCTCGCGCAGAAACAAACAGCAGAGGCGCAACTTGTGGTGCTGCAGCAACAGAAAAATCAGGCTTCGCGTTCATCCAGTGCCGTGTCTTCCCAAACAAATGCCACTGCACAACAAATCGGTGTTGCAAATGCTATAATCCAACAACGCAAGGCCGATGTGGATGATGCAAAATTAAACCTGTCTTATGCTGTCATCACCGCCCAAAAAGACGGCCTGGTATCTAAAGTAAACGTGCAGGAGGGTCAGTTTATCACCGCCGGACAGTCTTTATTCAGTATAGTGTTGAACAAAGAAGTGTGGGTGGTGGCTAATTTTAAGGAAACGCAGTTTGATAAAATGAAGATCGGGCAAAAGGTGATCATTCATGCCGACGCATTCCCTGATCATAATTTTGAAGCAACATTGTCTTCTTATTCACCGGCTACCGGCGGAAAATTTGCCCTGTTACCTCCCGACAATGCAAGCGGAAATTTTGTTAAGGTTGTACAGCGCCTTCCCGTGAAAATTGAATTTAAAAACCCCAATGACCCCATCATTCAGCAACTCAGACCAGGCATGAGTGTTTATGTGGATGTGCATTTGGACTAGGGAGCTTTCAGCCTTCAGCTATCAGCTATCAGCAGAGAAAAAATGCTGAATTATTAAGACAGGTTGGAGTTATAGTTGGATAACGATTGCACATCAATTTTAAATTTGGAATGCCACAAGCTGAAAGCTGATAGCTGATAGCTGATAGCCAAAAAATATACATGGAACAACAAATCTCACTCGTTGAATACGGTTCAAGAAGGGTCATCATTACCGTCACAGCCATTTTCTGTGCGCTTCTTGAGATCGTGGATACAACCATCGTAAACGTGGCGCTTAATGATATGCGTGGTAACCTCGGCGCCACCATGACGGAAGTAGGCTGGGTAATAACAGCTTACGCCATTGGTAACGTAATTGTAGTGCCTATGACCAGCTGGCTTTCGCAGCAGTTTGGCAGACGCAATTATTTCGCCGCTTCTATCATGCTCTTCACAGTATGTTCCTTTTTATGCGGCAATGCCAATGGTATTTGGGAGCTGGTGCTTTTCCGATTTATGCAGGGGTTGGGCGGCGGTGCATTGCTGGTGACCTCTCAAACCATCATCACGGAGTCTTACCCTGTTGAAAAACGCGGCATGGCTCAGGCAATTTATGGACTGGGCGTGATTATTGGTCCTACATTAGGACCTCCCCTTGGAGGTTATATCGTCGATACTTTTTCATGGCCTTACATCTTTTACATTAACATTCCTATCGGCGTAATTGCTACCCTGCTTACGTTACAGTTTGTCCGCAGTCCTAAATATGGCGAGAAGAAAACTAGTTCGGAGATCGACTGGTGGGGAATTATTTTGCTTGCAGTAGCTGTGGGTTCTTTGCAATATGTGCTGGAGCGCGGGCACGATGATGATTGGTTCAGCAGTTATACCATCATCATGCTTACTGTTACAGCGGTTTTTGGATTTTTCTTTTTTATATGGCGGGAGTTTACCTACAAGAATCCAATCGTGGATCTTCGTGTGCTAAAAAATGGTAACCTGAGGGTTGGAACCATGCTTTCTTTTTTATTAGGGTTCGGCCTCTATGGCTCTACTTTTATCATTCCCTTATACACGCAGTCAACATTGGGCTGGACCGCCCAGCAGTCGGGTATGTTGATGATACCCGCTGCCCTGACAACTGCGTTCATGATGCCTTTTATCGGCAAGATATTACAGAAAGGTTTTCCTCAGCAGTATCTCGTAGCAGGAGGTATGGCGCTGTTCTTTGTATACAGTTTTTGGGGCTACAAGATCCTTACTCCTGATACCGGCGCACCAGATTTTTTCTGGATGCTTATTGTTCGCGGTATCGGGTTGAGTTTGCTTTTCATTCCCATCACTACCCTTTCTCTTTCTACATTAAAAGGACAGGAGATCGGGCAGGGGGCTGCCTTTACCGGCATGATGCGGCAGTTGGGTGGGTCTTTTGGCGTTGCAATGATCACAACTTTTCTTGCCACCCAGAATGTTCAGCACCGTAGCGATCTTGTGAGCAAGCTTGATATCAATAGCGCGGCGGTACAACAACGGGTGCAGGGCTTGCAGCATGGTTTTATGGCTAAGGGTATGACCGCTGACGCTGCACTGAAAAGCGGCTATCAGTCTCTTGATTATATCGTTTCTAAACAGGCAGCTGTATTGTCTTATATGGACGTGTTTCTTTATCTCGGCATATTATTCCTGGTATGCGTACCTGTTGTTTTGATGGTAAAGGGGAATAAGGGAAAGAAAGTCGATATTTCGGAAGCCATGCATTGATCAATCTATTTAAATTGAAGCGGGCCGGGCGAGAAGTTATTCTCCCAATCTGTTGTAATATTAATTTTAAAATTTATTTTCACAGGCTTCTTTGGGTTCCTGTCAAATATCATTTTAATTTCACCACTATGCCATTCAAAGGAAAAACAGTTTTTATTACCGGCGGTAGCCGTGGCATCGGCAAAGCTATAGCCATAAAACTGGCACAATCGGGCGCCAACATCGTTATCGCTGCAAAAACAGTGGAGCCAAATCCCAAACTGGAAGGAACCATATTTACTGCGGCAGAAGAAATTTCAAAAGCAGGATCGGGAAGAGCTTTAGCAGTTCAACTGGATGTACGGTTTGAAGAAAGCATTCAGGCAGCAGTAAGCAAGGCAGTGGAAGAATTTGGTGGAATAGATATCCTTGTAAACAATGCCAGTGCAATTAACCTGGCGCCCACGGAACAAACTGAGGCCAAAAGATTTGACCTGATGCAGGGCATAAATGTTCGTGGTACTTTTTTAATGAGCAAGGCGTGTATTCCATATTTAAGGAAATCCGCGAACCCGCACATCTTAAATTTGTCTCCACCGCTCAATATGGACGCACGCTGGTTTGCCCCTCACCTTGCTTACACAATGAGTAAATATGGTATGAGCATGGTAGTTTTTGGACTTGCTGAAGAGCTTAAAAAAGATAAGATTGCCGCTAACGCGTTATGGCCTAACACTACTATTGCCACAGCTGCTGTGCAAAATTTATTAGGCGGCGACTTCCTGATGCAGCGCAGCAGAACACCTGAAATTGTCGCGGATGCAGCTTTCTACATTCTCCAGGAGCCGTCTGACACAAGTACCGGCAATTTTTATATTGATGAAGAGGTGCTGGCGCGGCAAGGGATCACAGATTTGTCAAAATACGCGGTGAATCCTCAACATAAACTGATGAAGGATCTTTTCATATCCTGATGCTAAAATATTTTTAATTTGGCTTTTCAGCACCATTGGATATATTGTGCTCAATCTTTCCTTTGCCATTCTGCATGATGATGGTTTCCAGCAGGAGATCGACAGGCTTACGCAGGTGTTGGCCCAGTCGGACGTAAAGGAACAGTTTATTGCCTCCGTGAGTCATATCGACAACTTTGTTGGCTACTTGTTTATAGCGTACATCACGGTGCTGGCTGGTATCATAAGTACACCTGTTATTTCAATATGGATCGTAGTGGCAGCTTGTACCGGTAATGTTTTCTTTGGAGCCGCAGTTAACACGGTAAGGGGCGTAGGAGGTTCTGCAGCTTCCAAGTTGTCCTGAGCATGGTAACTTAATATATAATTATATAAATAGTTAAAATGAAACTTATTAAAACCCGGAGCAGAAAATGAAGGCTTCTTTGATACTGTGCCTACGCTGCTTTATTACGATGATCATCGCCATAAGGTAGAGCCTTTCCTATCCAGCAGTATGAATAGCAAGATAGGAAACAGATCTTCCTGTTGAGCGGCAGCATCCCACTGACCGCTACCCAAACCAGTATCGAAAATAACCGGGAAGCAAAATACATGGTGTCCGTTAATTCATTTCATAACTACCTTTTTGCCTTCCTCCTGATAACAGCTTTATTGAATTACAGCTCTACAATGCCATGTACCTGGTTGATGCTTTTGGTTTAGCACAATACAACACGCTGAAAGAACATGGCTATTTTTCCATACTCATTTCATCGAGCAGCGTTGTCACGCTGACAAAGCACAGTATCGTGATGAAAATGGAGCATATTATCTACCCAAGAAGAAAACAAGTAAAATGAATAAGCACATTTCTTTTCCTTTTTTTGTTGCCCTGCTCTATGCTATATAGTTATAGCGTTGCTCAAAATAGTACGATAAGTAATAAAGTAAGTGGTGAAAATAATAATTATGGTAATAAGGATATTCCTGGGAGTGCTTATAAAAGCGGTGTAATCGCTGAAGGCAACATAAACAGGTACAATATTTCAACTTACGTAACTACACATTTTGTTTCACCGGAACCCATCGTGTACGTTGACATTTCCCCTCAAAATGTAGAAGGAGACCTCCCGGAAAACCTTCTTTAACCTGGTTCAGATTTCTATATATTTATATATTTCTATAGATATATACACCCAATGCCTTAGCTATAGGTATCATAACGTAATAGCCTTACGACTGAACTCGGTGCTATATAAAATTCCTGTTCTGAATAATGCGGTTTACAGTCATGTTACCGTGTTTTTGATTGTACTTGTACTGGCAGGCCTCACCCAGTCGAGAAAGGATTTAAAATTTGCCCTTCACAGGCATTTCACCTACTCTTTTGTTTTCGGATCGCTGCTTTATATCAGCAGCGTTTTTCTTTTAACCATTACCGATCAAACAGCCAGGCTGGTGGCTTATAGCGTATCTTACTTTGTGGGAGCCGTAATGTTGCATGTCGCCATCTCGAATCTCTCGAAGAAAATATTCGCGAACATAAAAGAAGATATCTGGAATGTGGAACAGGAAAGCTTTCCGCAAAATCAATCACTGGTGGTAACAGACCATTCGTTCAATCTTCCCATCCATTTTTACCATAACCGCAAAGTCCATAAGGGCTGGATAAATATCAATCCATTCCGTGCAGCGATGGTAATTGGGGTACCCGGTTCGGGCAAGTCTGAATCCGTGATCATTCCTTTTATCAAACAGATGCTCAGCAAAGGGTTTTCAATGCTGGTGTATGATTTCAAGTTTCCCGACCTCGGCAAAATAACGTATTACCATTACATGATGCATCATACCAACGGCGGCGTTTTAAAAGAGCATGCCTTTCATGTCATCAACCTTGATAATGTAGAACTGTCACGACGGTGTAACCCCCTACATGCAAGGTATATCAGGTCACTGGGCGATGCCACGGAAACGGCGGAAGCCGTTATCAGTGCACTTTTAAAAACGGATAAAAGCAGTGGAAGCAGTCAGTTTTTTACCCAGTCGGCCATAAATTTCCTGGCTGCAGTAATATACTATCTGGCGAGGTTTGAAAAAGGTAAATACTCAACCCTGCCTCATGTAATCGCTTTTATTTCCGGGAACTATGAACGTATCTTCAACACACTTTTTTCAAACATCGAGTTACAGACAATCCTGGCTCCTTTTAAATCTGCTTTTGAAAACAAAGCTTTCGACCAACTCGAAGGACAGATCGGTACGGTAAGAATCAATATCTCAAGGATTGCCACCAAAGAAGCCTTTTGGGTATTTGGCGCGGAAGATTTTGACCTAAAAATTTCTAACCCGCCCAGCGTGCTGGTCCTCGCCAATTCTCCGGATACGCAAAGCATGAACAGTGCCTTTTATTCTGCGGTACTGATGCGGGTAGTGCGACTTATCAATACAAAAAACAACCATCCTTCTGCCCTGGTAATTGATGAAACTCCCACATTGTTCCTGCATAAAATTGAAAACCTGATAGCTACGGCACGTTCCAATAGGGTGGCCGTAATGCTGGGCCTGCAGGAAATCCCGCAGTTTTACTTACAATATGGAAAGGAAGTAGCCAACAGCATTACCTCCATCATGGGCACTGTGATCAGTGGCGCGGTGAGGAACAAGGAAACCCTTGACTGGCTGGAAAAGCTCTTTGGCAAGGTGAAGCAAACCACCACCGGGGTGTCCATCGACCGGAGCAGGACCAACGTAAGTATTAATGAAAAAATGGATAGCCTGATACCTGCCAGTAAAATTGCCAACCAGAATGCAGGGGAACTGGTGGGGCTGGTATCCAGGGAGAACGACACAACTTATGGAATGTACCAGCCAAATATGTTTGCCTGTAAGGCGGATATTAATTTTCCAGCGATAGAAAAGGAGAAGAAAGAATACCGGGACTTGCCTAATTTTTATACTTTTGGCACGCAAG
>JBBPYM010000479.1:0-3444 GCA_038199905.1 Chitinophagales bacterium
AATTAAAATCATCTGACTTGGCTCCTTTCAATATTCCTCCCTGGTCAAAATAACTCAGTAACAAGAAATATCTAAGCGTGTTGTTGCCACCTTCAGCAGAAAGCACATAACGTTGAATGGCTGAAGTTTTCTTCAGAAATTCATCGGTAAAATTATTGGTAGGGTATTTTAATGGATTGCTTCCGTTCTGGTAAGCGCTCAAAGCAGCACTATCATAAGTAATCCCATTATTATCATTCCTACGCGCTTCATTATATAAACTCGCAAACTGGTAAGAACTTAAAGGTTTTATCATATTCTATACCTGCTGCACACCACCCTGAATGTCGAGGTTGATACTTGACCTGACAGCACTACCCCTTTTAGTAGTAACAAGCACTACTCCATGACCCGCACGAAGACCATAAAATGCCAGTGCCGCCGCATCCTTTAACACCGTGATACTTTCAATCTCGTTCAGATCCATATCCTGGAAATCGCGCAGCACACCGTCAACCAATATCCTCGCGCCAGTGCTGCCATAGGAAGATCTGCCACGAACAAACATGTTTGCGTTATCATTTCCCGGGCGATTGTCGGTCTGCTGAATATATAAGCCGGAGATACGACCTGCCAGTGAATTTATGAGGTTACTTAAAGGCGCCTGTGGAAGGTTCGAAGTTTTGTAAGAACTCACCGCTGATGTCAGTTCTCTTTTTTTCCGAGTACCGAAAGGAATTTCAACTACATCATCCTCACCCGCATCAGTAAGCGCAAGCTCCAACTCAACATTCATGTTTGCAAGTGCATCCAGCACAAGTTGAGTGGTAATATAACCTTGCTTCTTAATAATGGCAATGTCCCTGGTTTCTGCTTTGATGGAAAATTTACCCTGCCGATCGGTGAAGGTGACGGTATTTTTCTCCTGTAATTCAACGCTGGCATTGGCAACCGGCATCTTGTTTTTATCCAGGACCGTGCCCTTAAAAGTCGTGATTACTGTCTTTGCATTCTGCGCCCACAAAGTGTGATTGGCAAACATTAAAAAAATCAGGAGAGCCAGGATATTTTTCTGATAATTCATTAGTTAAAGTTAATTGCAGTGAATTCTTGATAAGGTTTAATAGATGTTCGGATTATTCCCATCCCGGGTTTTGTTTCATCACACCATCGCTTTTATCTACTTCAGCACGTGGAATCGGGTAAATGAACATCCTCGGATTAAATTCTCTTTGGTAAAGCGCGGGAAGAGGCACAACGCTATAAGTAAATCCCGTTGATGTTTTTACAACATCCATTGCGTTAACAGTTGCTTTGATCGTTTCGGCGTCTTTCCACCTAAGAAGATCCCACCACCTTATTTCTTCAAACGCAAATTCGACAGCCCTTTCATTACGAATGCGAGCGCGCATTTGATCTTGTGTCAGCCCTGCTGGCAGGTCTGGCATACCTGCACGCTTGCGGATTTGATTCGCATAAGTGTATACATCCGCAACCGGACCTTCTGCTTCATTAAGGGCTTCCGCATAGTTTAACAAAACTTCACCATAACGGAAAAACACAAAATTGATGAGCATGGTTGCTGTGGCACCGCCTTTATATATTTCTGGCCAGAGCTTGCGGCAATAGTAACGTGTACGCGTAGTGCTGGCTGCAGCTGGTTGATAGTCCGTACCGCCATCATACATCTGGATTTTTCTACCTTGCCATGTAAGATCATTGTAGATGAGGTTAGAATAAAAGCGCGGATCACGGTTTTTGTAAGGGTCTTGTGCATTATATCCGGAGGTAGGATCAGTGATTGCCTTACCATTGTTCATCTCGTAAAGATCAACATGGTTTTGAGTCGGATTTAATAAACCCTGCGTTCCACCGGAACTTGGTGGAACAACGAAATCATTTAAGAAGCCACCGAAACTGCGTGGTCCCCTTACTTTTATCAAAATGTATTCAGGCGAGCTGGAAAGGTTAAGAAGATTTCCATAAGTGGCATGAAGTGAATACCTGTTACTATTAATTATCACTTTAGCTGCATCAGCGGCGGCTTTCCATTTGGAAGCGGTTCCGCTCGGGTTCCTGTTCGGACTTGCATCGAGCATTAATAATCTCAAGCGAAGTGCCCTAACAGCGCCTGCTGTGGCACGTCCATAAAGCCTTATATCCCAATCTGCATCAGGAGAATAAACTATTCCCGAAGGCAGGTCAAAAGTTGTTGTTGTGAATAACTGCTCGGCTTCGCCAAGATCCTTCAGAATAAAACTAACAGTTTCTTCATAGGTATTCCTGGGCAGATCAATGTTATCAGTTAAACCGGACGGCTTATCGAGCAATACAACCCCACCAAATCTCTTGACGAGTTCGAAATAGTACATGCCACGTAGATACAGCATCTGGGCTTTGATAAGTTCTGGACTCTGCAACGGAGTCCAGGGAACAGTATCCATTTTTGACAACATTACGTTTACATTACGTATACCCTGGTACATCCTGGTATAAACACCAGCTACATCGGTGGCACTTGGATCGAGGAATTTTCCCAATGTCATGATGGAAATAAACGGGTAAGAATCGGAAGCACCAGAAGCAACAGCTTCATCACAAAATTGCCCTGTAGTGCCCTTATACCCCTGGCTCATACGGCCATATTCATCTAACGTAAAATTGTAAGAATTATCCGCAAAGCGGGAAGCAAGTACTGGGTCAGCGAAAACGTTATCCCCTGTTATCGGCGCCCCGGGGTCACGTTGAAGGAAGTCTTTTTTGCAACTTGAAACCAGCACCAGCACAGAACCAAGAAAAAACAATTTATTAAGAACGTTCATGGTAAAACAATGTTTAGATAGAAGTAGTTAAAATTGGATGTTAAGCCCCAGGTTATACACTTTTGTAACAGGGTAGCTGAACACTGGATTATTAAAAAATCCCTGATCGGAAAGAATAGACGTGTTGATTGCATTTTCAGGATCCAGACCTACGAACTTGGTCCAGGTTTTTAAATTCTGACCATTAAAATACACTCTAATGCTTTCTATTTTTATCTTTTGGGTAAACGACTTTGGAACCTGGTAAGAAAACTCAATGTTCCTGAGTTTTACGTAAGAAGAATTCTGCAGCAGGAATGAATTGGTTACATAACTAGGATTACCACCTGTAGAACCCGTTCTCATCACCGGCCACTTTGCATTGATATTATTTTCCGGTGTCCACCTGTCAAACATTTGCTCGTAATACTGGTTACGACCATTGCCATCGAATTGAACATTTGCGCTGGCCTTGCTTGCTCCCTGTAACAGGGCAGAAATAGTGAACGCTTTCCATCCCAAAGATGGCTCAATGCCAAATACATTTTGTGGTACATCGGCATAACCGATCGCTACCCTGTCCTGGTCATCTATCACACCATCGCCATTGGTATCCTGGTACTTAAGGTCACCAGGAATTACCTGTGATCCAACCCTGCTTGCC
>JBBPYM010000480.1:0-2903 GCA_038199905.1 Chitinophagales bacterium
CTTGGAATTGAAAAAAATACACTTATTATTTTCACCAGCGATAACGGACCTGTACTGGATGATGGCTATGTGGATGGTGCCGTCACACAACAAAACGGACATTTGCCAGCCGGACCTTTGCGTGGCGGGAAATACAGTGCTTTTGAAGGCGGCACGCGGGTACCATTTATTATAAGTTGGCCGGGAACCATTGCTCCAAAAGTATCAGCTGCCTTAATTTCTCAAATAGATATGCTTGCAACGATAGCAGCTTTAACCGGAGAAAAAATTCCTGACGGCGAAGCTGCCGACAGTGAAAATATGTGGGTTGCTTTTACCGGAGAGTCGGATGTGGGAAGATCTGTTTATATTGAACAGGGTGGTGCGATGGCGATTATCCAGGGTGATTGGAAATACATTCATCCTAATAAAGGACCTGCTCTTCTTCAACTGACAAACATAGAATCAGGAAATCTTTCTACCCCACAATTGTACAATTTAAAAGATGACTTAGGTGAGAAAGATAATTTGGCGGATAAGTTCCCGGATAAAGTCAAAGAACTGGCAACTTTATTGAACAAGGAATTATCCGGTAAATATTGAGTAGAGGGTATCTAATTGAGCGATACCGGAAAGAGAATCGACTCGATGAGAAAGACACAGATAAAGGAAATTTGTAACCATCTGTTCAAACAGTTTTAAATAATAAATGACATTGATAAAAAATATAGCATGTTCTTTTTTCATCATTTTGGTTTCTTTGACCTCCTGTCAAAGTTCCAATAATACAGATGTGGCTCAAACGGAAACTGATTCGCAGCTTTCCTGTATGCAGGTGCCGGCAAGGTTTTCAAATTTGAATAACCTGGATTCTATTACTGTAAATGACATGGGAATAGAAGGAATGGTCTTGATAAAAGGCGGTTCCTTTGAGATGGGTGGAGATAACACCCAAGCAGATAAAGATGAGTACCCAAAGCATTCAGTTAAGGTGTCTTCTTATTACATGGATGCCACAGCCGTGACAAATGCGCAGTTCAAAAAGTTTGTGGATGCTACAGGATACATCACCACGGCCGAACAAAAACCCGACTGGGAAGAACTAAAGAAAACTCTTCCTCCTGGCACTCCCAAGCCAGATGATGAGATGCTGGTAGCGGCTTCCCTGGTATTTAAACCAACTGCCGGTCCGGTAAATTTGAACGACTACGGTCAGTGGTGGGAATGGGTACCAGGTGCCACTTGGAAGCATCCACATGGACCACAAAGTAATCTGGACGGAAAGGAAAATTATCCCGTCGTGCATGTTAGCTATTTTGATGCATTGGCTTATTGTAAATGGGCAGGGAAGCGTTTACCCACAGAAGCAGAATGGGAATATGCGGCTCGCGGTGGATTAGAAAATAATATCTACCCCTGGGGAAATGAACATATTAATGCAGGCAAATCAAAAGCAAATAGCTGGGAAGGGAAATTCCCCTACCTGAATACAAATAAAGATGGCTTTGCCGGTCTTGCACCGGTGAAAAGTTTTGCCGCTAATCCTTATGGATTATATGATATGGCAGGAAATGTGTGGGAGTGGTGTAGCGACTGGTATGATGCAGAATATTACAAAAGCCTGAGTAATGGTGTAATTGAAAATCCGGCTGGACCTAAAAAAAGTTTTGACCCTATAGATCCGTACACTCCCAAAAGAAGTTTACGGGGTGGAAGTTTCTTATGTAATGATAGTTACTGCAGCGGCTACCGGGTAGCAAGACGCATGAAAAGCAGTCCGGATACAGGTTTGGAGCATACTGGTTTTCGATGTGTAAAAGATGCGTAAGATATTTAATAGTGATTCCTGTCTTTTTACAGAAATAAAATAAAACAGAACCAATGAAAAAGATCATTATATTATTTTTCGTGTGTGCATCTGCGTTTGTGTATGCACAAAAGAAACCCAACATTGTCATCATTGTTTCTGATGACCACGCCTATCAAACCATTAGTGCTTACGGAAGTAAATTGATGCAAACACCTAACATTGACCGGATCGCTAATGAAGGTGTACGTTTTGATAAAGCCTATGTTACGAACAGTATTTGTGGCCCAAGCAGAGCGGTAATTCTGACTGGTAAATACAGTCACAAAAATGGGTTTAAAGATAATGAGAATTCCAGGTTCGACGGACGCCAGGATAGCTTTATAAAGCAGTTAACCAAAAACGGATACAATACCGCCTGGATTGGTAAATGGCATTTAGGAAGTAATCCTGAAGGATTTAGTTATTACAATGTTTTGCAGGGGCAAGGAGAGTATTTTAATAGTCCATTCATCACCGAAAAAGAGGGCATGCACATTAAGAATGGTTATGTGACTAATGTCATTGAAGACGATGGTGAACAGTGGCTGGATGAAAGAGATATGTCAAAACCCTTTTGCCTGGTAATCGGACATAAGAATACACACCGCGTTTGGATCCCTGATTTTCAGGATATGGGAGAATTTGATGACAGAACTTTCCCCTTACCTGCCAATTTCTATGATGATTATAAAGGACGTAAAGCAGCCGAAATTCAGGATATGACTATTTCTAAAACGATGATTCTTGGTTATGATTTAAAAATGTGGAAAACAAAAGAAGCAGAAGATCAGGAAGGTTCTGTTAAAAGAATGACGCCGGATCAACGAGTAAAGTTCGATGCCTATTATGATCCTATCAGGAAGGATTTTCTTTCCAGGAACCTGACGGGAAATGCCCTTACAGAATTTAAGTATCAGCGATATATGAAGGATTACCTTGCCACAGCCCGTAGCCTGGATCGTAACATTGGCCGTACTTTAGATTATTTGGATAAACATGATCTTGCCAATAATACTTTAGTGATTTATCTAAGCGACCAGGGATTTTTTATGGGTGAGCATGGCTGGTTCGACAA
>JBBPYM010000481.1:0-3435 GCA_038199905.1 Chitinophagales bacterium
GGCCCATGCAGTCAAACGGAATGAGTTATATCAATGGGGTGATGTCTCAATACAAATCGGTGTCTTTTATTTTGCAACCCCTGGTGAAGGGAAGGATACTGATTCCCGGTGCCACCGCTTCGGTTGATGGCAAACCAATGAAATCGGCTTCTGTTAGTATTAACGTGCAGGAAGGGTCTAACAAGAGCAACAATAATAGCAATAGAAGCAATAGCGGCCCCTTGCCTAAGTTCCCGTCGTTCGACGAGGAGCCACAGGTAGATGAAGAATACATTTTAAGACCGGGGGAAAATATAGCAGATAAAATTAAAGGGAACCTCATTGTAAAAACAGAGGTAAACAAAACTTCCTGTTATGAAGGCGAGACAATCATGGCAACTTTTAAGTTGTGCTCGCGACTGAAGTCGGAGTCGAGAGTGCTGAAACGCCCTTCTTTAAATGGGTTTAGTGTGTACGACATGATTGAACCAGAAGCTAACCGCCCATCTGTGCAAAACATTAATGGGAAGCCATTTAACATACACCTCATCCGCCAGACACAACTGATCCCCTTACAGTCAGGCACTTTTGTTATTGATCCCGTGGAACTGGAAAACAAAGTAAGATTTGTAAAAAAGGGTACCCGTCGAGGAAACCCTGAAGACAGGATGCAGCAATTGCTGGAAGAATTCATGAATGAGAGTTCCCGGGGTGAAATAGTGGAACAATCTTTTACGTTAGCCAGCAAGCCGGTTACAATAACAGTGAAACCGTTACCGCTTGCCAACAAACCTGCAGGGTTTAATGGCGCGGTGGGTAAATTTTCTATGAAGGCCACCTTAAAAAACAAAACGGTGGCCGCCGGTGATGAAATATCGATACAACTAATAATTACCGGAGCCGGCAACTTAACGATCGTTAACCCGCCAACTTTTTCGCTGCCAGCTGGCATCGAAGGTTTTGATCCACTAACAACAGAAAAAATTGACAAGACGGTTTACCCACTCAGCGGAACCAAGACTTTTGATTATGCTTTTGTTGCAAAAGACACGGGTGTTTACACAATATCGCCGATTGTTTTTTCTTACTTTGACCCCTCAGAAGTTACTTACAAAACGGAACAGTCTGAGTCGTTTACTATTCATATCACGCCTTCTTCAAAGAAAAAAGCTAGTTCACGTTCAGGCATTTTAAAAGAAAATAGCAATGCCGCTAAAAATGGGTTGATGGATAAGATACCTTTAAATACATTTTTGGGAATATTAGCAGTGGTTGTTGTTGCCAGTCTTGGCCTGTATCAATGGAACAAAAACCGAAAGAAACAAAAGAATAAACAGCAACAGCCTGTTGAGGTTACGGTTACTCCACGAGAGCAAACGAGGGTGATAAGAGATCCGCTTGAGGACGCCAGGTGGCAATTACAACAAGGAAAAAGCAGTGAATTTTTTAAGGAAATCAATCGTTCGATCTGGAAACTTTTAGCAGAAAAAATTGATATCCCTTCTACAGAGCTTAACAAGGTAAACGTAATTACCCAGCTACAGCATAAAGGTGCCGATAGCGGAATTATTTACCGGTTAGAAGCACTCCTGGGTGACTGTGAAATCGCTTTATATACCCCTTTTCACACGGCGACCGATATGGAACAGACCTTTATTAGAGCAGAAGCGTTAATTAAAGACCTGCAAACATCATTTACCTGATGGTAGTTCTGGCATTGATGACGTCGTTAATCAAAGAATCGTTGATGTAAACATCTTTAATAATAGCATCGCCATTGTAAATCTTTACCAATGCATAGGTCTTAAGTGTAGTATCCGCTGTTCGTTCACCATATATGCGCTCGGCCTTGGGTGCCTTCGACTCTTCCATATAATATTTTGTAAAAGGATAATTCAAGAAGATGGTTGAGCCATCTTTTTCTTCACTGATATAATTGACGGTTGTTTCGAGATAATCTTTTGTTGCAGGTTTAGTTAATGCAATGGATGATATCGTGGCAAAGCCATTATCTACTTTGGAAAATTGCACGTACACGTTAGTGCCATAAGTAAATCCCTTGACGTTAGAAAGCTTTAATGAATTTTCTTTGAAATTCAGCACGATATATTTTCCAATAAAGGGGTTGGTAGGATCGACGGGAGCTGTTTCAAATTTGTAAGATATTCCCTTTGAAAGGACCTTGTTTTTTTGGAAGATCATCTGCAATGGAACAGCCCATTGAGCAAGCAGCAGCAAAACAAATCCAGGCCAAATAAAGGATTTTAGCATTATGCGGATTTTATAAGTTGTTTTCTCCTTCGAAGCAACAGGTAATTAGCTGCAAAAAAAGCGATGCCTGTTGCTAGAAAAAATATGCCGCGCCATATAAACGGTATCCTGTCATCAAAGAAACGACACAGGGCCAGGGCAGCAATGATGGTTAACCCGAAGTTTACAATGCCTAAATGGCTTTGGGCAGATCCTTTCCTGATAAAAAATATTGCGATAAAAAGTGTCCATGCGTTAACAATGAAAACGGCTACGGCTGGTATATCCTTCATGAAAACCAGCGGCAGTAATAAAATAAAACAACTGTAACCCATCGGATCAGTTACGGTTTCTTTTCGCCGGTTAAAGTCTTTCCATGCTATAATTATAACGGTGACCATTCCGGCAGCTATGAGGTAGAACAGTGGGTTGCCAAACACCTGGTTCTGATCAGGTACCTTATATTCTTTCCAAACAAAGTCAAAGCTCCAGGTCAACAATGTTATTAAAATCCCGGTTACTCCAATCAGTAAAAATGGATTTCTAAAAGAAGTTTTTTCCTGGAAAAAGCTAGAGCGACCAATGTAATAATATATACAAAAGAGTGTACAGTACAAGAGGAACAGCCATTCAAACAAATTGCTCTCTTTAACGAAACACCCGAGCGTTACTGTTACTGATATGCCCAGGAACCAGTTGAGTAAATGATAGAAATTGCCATCGGGCCTGGTTTTGTACAATTTATAGTAGTATGGTGCAAGAAGGGCAATGGTTACCAGGTACATAAAAGGAACAGGGCTATATCTGCTTGCATAACCGGTCTCAGCGGCATACCAGGTGATGCCGGCGATGCAGAATAAAGCCACGGTAGAAGCAGAAAGCACGTACACCAGCGGCAAGGCCAACAGTACCCACGTCAATAAAAACTCACCGAGAGAGCCATTAATCTGGTAAACCTGGCTTATCAAAGCAATGGAAGCGCCAATTGCAAAAAACAAAAACATACTACTGCATTCCTTCCATAGATTATCGTCTTTCCGGTACAACAAAGTATAAGTGCAAGCGGCCTGTGCCAGTACCAATGGTATAAATGAGAGGATTGTTTTTACAGTAATGGTTAGGTCATCCCAGTTATACGCCACGATGAGCAGGATGCCACTACCAGCAAGCAGCACGCCCAGCATTCCCAATATAACAGTAAATGGA
>JBBPYM010000482.1:0-5844 GCA_038199905.1 Chitinophagales bacterium
CCCAAAATCTAGTATTTATAAAATAAAATTCGTTTTGAATGATCAGACTTCACATACATTCCATTTAACTGATAGCAACAAAGCCGAAGAACGAGAGTCAATAGCAAATATTTTGTACAATCTTCACGAAACTATAATGGTGTATAATACTAAACTTTCCATTGAGGATACAGTGATAAAGCGGCAATTTAGCTTTCTGTCATCCAAAAATGGGATAGCCCTAATTGTTATATTTTCTGCAATGGCATTCTTAGGACTAGCTTTGGCGTCACTTAAGGCCTCCGTAACAGTAGCATCATTACCTCTATTTTTAGGCTTTATATTTATTGCAATCTTTCAAAGAAATAGAGAGCTTAATGACTTTAAACTCGGTAAAAAATAGAGCTTTTCAATCGCTAAAATTATAACTTTTATGCGAATGGTTATTGTTCCCTGGTGCTCGGAACGTTTAACACATATACGAGATTAATTTTTGCTAACGAAGTAATATACGGCATCGATAGCAGAGCCCCAAAGACTCCCCTAACCTACCATTACTTTTCTGGAACACTTTGAAAGACATAATTAATGATAAAGTTGTAAGCGTAAAGATTTCAATTTTTTCAGGAGGACCATCAGTTTACACTGAATAATCTGTACACACGAGCCTTCATTATCCTAAAATAAAAAAACCCCCGTAGTCTTCATAGGCCTAGGGGGGCGGTTTTTCAATAGAACATTTGGTTTTTCAGAACAATTGAATTTTGTGGACTTTTTCTGGAAATTGGATGGTTTGTTTCATTGATATTGGATAGCTATTATACGTTAACTTCTAAACTTTATTTTGTGGGCCCTGGAATATTAATGTTATTATTTCCATTCTAAGAGGTTACACCTCGGTGCCTCTAAGTGTTTACATGTAATGAGGACCAGGCAGCGGCTCGCCCTCACTAAGCTCAATAGACTTGTCTATTTACATGTACGATGCAGAACTATTAATAAAATTAACCAACGAGGCAGAATTTTTGAGTTTAAGCTTCTTTAAAATGTTATGCCTGTGTACTTCAACCGTTTTCAGGGAGATATTTAACGATGTGGCAATCTCCTTGGAAGAAGACCCCTCTTTAATATAGTTGATAATCTGTATTTCTCTTTCTGTTAAAGAGTTAATATTTGGAGAATCTGGTTGATCCGTCAATAGCTGATCAGATATTATGTTTTTGATTTCCTCACATATAAACTTGTTTCCTTTATGCACTTCCAAAATGGCTTTTATCATCTCTTCTTTGGAAGAGTTCTTGGTTACATACCCTTTGGCGCCCATTTGAAGCATTTTTTTTGCATATGCAGGCTGAGAGTGCATAGAAACGCCAATTATTTTAGATCCGGGTGAGAACTTCCTGATTTTTTCAGTTGCTTCAAACCCCGAAAACGGTGCCATATTAATATCCATCAGGATTATATTTGGCCTTTTATTTTTAGCAACTTCCACAGCATCTTCCGCATCTCCACACTCAGCTACCACCTGGAAACGCGGATCACTGTTTAAAATATAACTCCACGTTTCCCTGATTAATTTATGGTCATCTGCAATTAGGATAGTGATTTTGTCCATGGTTTTTCAGTTTATGGTTAGATACTTGAATGAAACTTCTAAATGTGCAAGGCTGCCCTAAGGCTTCACGTTAACCGCCTTTGTAACAACAGGTTACAGGATAATTTAATTATACTTGTTTGAAAGGGGACGGGGTAATACCGGGTTAATAACAATCTCCGGATGAATCGATTAGTAAACCTTTAACGGTGAATACTGCAAATCCGTTTGACACATGTCGTAAAGAAATACAATTTCCGTTAGTTAACTAAAACAACTGACACCCTTTAATAACACAAAACCACAATCTTTCAAGTTGATAAGGCAAGTTAATTGTAGGCGTTTAAACATCAACTAAATAGAATAATTCCAAAAAGATATAATTAACATTTAATATCAATCAAAGCAGGTCTATATTTGAAGTTAAAAAAAAAAAGGTTCTAAATTTTAGAACCTTTGCTTTTATTTATGATTTAAGAGTTAACTCTTAGCCTTAATTATTGGATGCGTTGGCAAACCATTTGCTTAACTGGTTACAACTTTTTGCGTCATCATCTATCATTATGTAATAAGTAGAAATGTTCGAGGCAAACCATTTTTCAATCGCGTCATATTTCTTTTCTTCAATTGCACGGCTCGCTACCTTGTTGTAATCATCCTTTAAATTTTCGCGATGGGGTTCAGACCGGCTTTTAAGGTAAACAATACGAACACCTTTTTTGCCTCTTTCATCCGTGAATGGCACGGGTTTAGAAAATTCACCAACTTTTAATTTGTCCAGCATCAGGGAAAGGTCTTTACCAAGCTGATCGATCGTGCAATAAGTACCATTGGCACACTGTCTCATCCCGCCGGTAAACTTCTGAGTTTCATCTTCTGAATACCTGGAAACAGCTTCTCCGAATTGCATAACATTTGAGATAAGATATGACCTTACCGAATCCAGCTTACTGATGGCGGCATCTGATTCTGTATCTGTTACCTGGGGAATCTTTAGGATATGACGCACAGTGGCATCATCACCTGATCTTTTTACCATTTGAATGATGTGGTATCCAAATTTTGATTTTATTACCGGCGACACCTGGCCTTCCTTTAAACGAAAAGCCGCTGACATAAATGTTGGATCGAAATTTTTCTCGGTACGATTTAGATTATAGAGCCCGCCCTGGTCTTTACTGCCAGGATCGTCTGTATAAAGACTCGCAAGGGTTTCAAATTTCCTGCTTCCAGACTCCACCTGCTGTTTGTAATCATTTAATTCATCGATCGCATATTTTTCAAGATCTCTACTGGCTTTGGGATAGGCAATGATTTCACCAATTTCAATTTCTGACTCGTAAAAGGCCAGGCTGTCTTTTGGTATCTTATCATAATAAGATTTTACCTCTGTTGGAGTAATCTTCACACCGCTCACAATTTTATTGCGCATCAGTTCGGCGAGCTTGCTTTCTTTGATAGGCTGGCGAAAATCTTCTTTTAACTGGTAAACGGTTCTACCGGCGACCTGTTCCAGGGCTTCTTTTGAACCGAATTGCCCAATAAAAGCGCGAACGCGGTTATCAAGCATGCCTTCCATTTCCTCATCACTTACCACAAGCGAATCCTTTTCTGCCTGCATTACAAGAGCTTTCATGGCCAGCGCCTGTTCAAGCATGAGGCATTGTGCATTTTCAGGCACCTCCTCTTTCCTGCGTTCAATATCAGCGATCTCATTGGTTATTTCAGAGCTTAAAATTATTTTGTCTCCTACAATAGCCAGAATTTTGTCCGCAACAACTTTCAGGGAATCCGGTAACACCGCGGCCTGCACCTGTGTAGCTTGTGTTGCAGCAGGCTCCTGGCCCAAAACGATAGCTGCACTCAGCATAAAACAACCAATTAATGTGTACTTTTTCATAATACTTAAGAAAAGTTCTTTTTGACAGTAGTGGAGTTCGAAACCAGGTTGAAAACGATATCTCCTGACCTGGGCTTCTGAATACAACTTTAGGCTATAAAATTTAAGAATTTAGCCGAGGGCTGTGCTTTTAACAAAGGTTTATCGAAGGCTGAGCAAAAAGGAGACAGGTATTAATCCTGTCTCCTGAGGATATTTATAAAGTTCTTTTTACTTCTTCTTCTTCGTATGCTTCCACTATATCACCGACTTTAATATCATTATAGTTTTTGATAGTCAGACCGCATTCCATGCCTGTTGCAACTTCCTTGATATCATCTTTATAACGTTTGAGCGAAGCAAGTTCCGCAGTTGCGCCTTCACCGGTTGGATACACTACTATACCGTCGCGTATAAGCCGGATTTTCGAGTTCCTGTTGATCTTACCATCGATAACCTGGCAACCTGCAACAGTTCCCTTATCAAACTTGTAAACTTCCCTGATTTCCACGTTCGCCACCACCTTTTCCTGGATCTTAGGTTCAAGCATACCTTCCATGGCGCTCTTGATCTCCTCGATGGCGTTATAAATAATAGAATAGGTTTTGATCTCGATATTTTCCTTCTCTGCAATTTTGCTTGCCTGCAGTGATGGCCTTACCTGGAAACCAACGATAATTGCATCAGAAGCGGTAGCCAGCAGAACATCACTTTCCGTGATTGCACCTACTGCCTTATGTACTACTCTTACCGCAATTTCTTCAGTGGAAAGTTTCTGCAGGGAATCGCTCAATGCTTCTACGGACCCGTCAAAGTCACCCTTGATAATAAGGTTCAACTCTTTAAAGTTACCCAGTGCAAGACGACGACCAATTTCTTCAAGAGTAATATGCTTTTTAGTTCTTATGCCTTGTTCGCGGAGTATCTGTCCACGACGGCTGGCTGTTTCTTTAGCTTCGCTTTCATCTTCAAACACCTTGAATTTTTCACCAGCCTGCGGTGCTCCGTTTAAACCCAGCAAAAGTACAGGAGTTGATGGAGGGGCCTTTTCCACTCTTTTATTACGTTCATTGAACATTGCTTTCACCCTGCCATAATGCTGACCGGATACTACAAGATCACCAACTTTCAAAGTACCGCTTTGTACCAACACCGTCGCCACGAAACCACGACCTTTATCCAGTGTGGCTTCGATAATTGTTCCGGATGCGTCTTTGCCCGGATTGGCTTTTACATCCAGTAATTCTGCTTCCAGCAATATCTTCTCGAGCAGTGAATCAACGTTTAATCCTGTTTTTGCAGAAAGCTCCTGGCTCTGGTATTTACCACCCCACTCTTCTACCAGTAAGTTCATAC
The DNA here is from genome assembly GCA_038199905.1 of Chitinophagales bacterium. Taxonomy (GTDB): domain Bacteria; phylum Bacteroidota; class Bacteroidia; order Chitinophagales; family Chitinophagaceae; genus JADCRZ01. The sequence goes on from JBBPYM010000482.1 coordinate 4,809, forward strand.
CTGCTAGCTGCTCACGTATCTTTTCGGGGTTTGAACCGTCCTTATCCACCTTATTAATAGCGAAGATCATTGGCACACCAGCAGCCTGCGCATGAGATATTGCTTCTTTTGTCTGAGGCATGATAGCATCATCTGCTGCGACTACGATTACTGCGATATCGGTTACTTTAGCACCCCTTGCACGCATGGCGGTAAACGCTTCGTGACCTGGTGTATCCAGGAAAGTAATATGTTTTCCGTTTGCCAATTCAACTTCATAAGCACCAATATGCTGTGTTATACCACCTGCTTCACCTGCTACTACTTTAGAGCTACGGATATAATCGAGCAGGGATGTTTTACCGTGGTCAACATGGCCCATTATTGTTACGATAGGGGCGCGATTTTGAAGGTCCTCGGGGTCGTCATCTTCTTCGTCTTCTGAAAGTTCATCAACATCTTCAAGACCCATGAACTCGACATCAAAACCAAATTCGCTTGCTACCAGTTCAATTACTTCGGCATCAAGACGCTGATTAATGGATACCATCATTCCAAGGCTCATACACTTGCCAATTACTTCTGCATAACTTACATCCATCAAGTTCGCCAGTTCACTAACGCTGATGAATTCGGTTACCTGCAGCTTATTATCCTGCATATCATCACCGCCCATCTGTTCAGCCATTTCCTCTCTCTTGGCGCGCCGATATTTTGCTTTAAGGCTTTTTCCCCTGCCACCCGAGCCACTTAATTTAGCCTGGGTTTCTCTAATCTTATCCTGAATTTCTTTTGCGTCAATTTCTTTTATTTCGCGGCGGACTGGTCTGGCACCAGCAGGCCCAGTACCAGTTCTTGGTGCGTTTGTATTTGGTGGGCGAGGCCCATTTCTCTGGAACGGATTATTTCCCGCAGGTCTTGGACCCTGAGTTTGTCCACCCTGGCCCTGTGGAGGCCTTGGTCCACCCTGGCCCTGATTAAACCCGGGTTGTGGCGGCCGTTGGAATTGTCCAGGTGGCCTTGGAGGCTGACCAGGCTGGCCGCCAGGAGTTGGTCC
>JBBPYM010000483.1:0-3641 GCA_038199905.1 Chitinophagales bacterium
AAAAAACATATGCGAGCTCTCCGTTCCAGCGGAACGGAAGAAGGTAAAAGAGTTGTTTATCCCATTGGTGATAATGCTGCCTGCGCTTAATTCACCAAAGGGCTGTTCCGCTGGAACAAAACTTTTATATTCTTGTTATTGTCCCTTTCTACCCACCTTTTGTTCCTGCCGGAACGAATCCACAGTCAGTAGTTACTACATGTCTCTGGGGGTGTTTAAAAGCTTAAGGATTCAAAGCCAGGGGACATTCTTGACCACCAAATTGGTAATTCAAACAATTAATCAATAACAATTAACCATCAATATGAGTTTCTCCTGGTTGTTACTAATGGCATGGCGCGATAGCCGCCGTAACCGTTCCCGCTTATTGTTATTTATTTCCTCCATAATATTGGGAATAGCCGCCTTAGTAGCAATATATTCACTCGGAGACAACATGCGCCGCGAGATAGACCTACAGGCTGCCTCGCTGATAGGTGCTGACCTCGAAATCTCCGGTAACAAACCACCAGAGCCGGGCATCAAAGCGCTGATCGATTCTCTCGGTGACCGCAGATCAGAAGAACGCAGTTTTACTTCAATGATTTTTTTCCTTAAGAATGATGGCACAAGGCTGGTGCAGGTAAAAGCACTGAAAGGGGCGTTCCCCTATTATGGAAAGCTGGAAACAATACCTGCAGCCGCGGGCATAGCTTTCAGGAAGGAAAAACACGCCCTGGTGGACCAGACCTTGATGTTGCAATACAACGCTCAGGTGGGAGACTCTGTAAAAGTGGGTAACACATCCTTTATGATCGCCGGCTCCCTGACGGGTTCACCCGGGCAGACTGGCCTCTCTGCTTCCGTGGCCCCGATTGTTTACATCCCTCTTCAATATCTTGGCCAAACCGGGCTTTCACAAAAGGGCAGCAGCATTAATTACAAGTATTATTTTAAATATGATCGACCCACAGACATGCAGGCACTGGCAAAGAGAATTGAGCCAAGGTTGAACAAGGAAGGTTTAAATTTTGACACCATCGAAAGTCAGAAAGAAGATACAGGCAGGTCGTTCAGCGACCTTACCCGGTTTTTGTCACTGGTTGGCTTTATCGCGTTGTTGCTGGGATGCATCGGGGTGGCAAGCGCCATCCATATCTATGTTCGGGAAAAAATAAATACAATCGCCGTGCTCCGCTGCCTGGGAGCCAAAGGGAGCCAGGCTTTTTTAATATACCTGATCCAAATTGTGGGGATTGGATTTATTGGTTCTGTAATCGGCGCAACGCTGGGAACCATAATACAGCAGTTTATGCCAACCGTGTTAAAAGACCTGTTGCCTATAACCGTTGCCACACCGATATCATGGGGTGCCATCGTCCAGGGGATTATTGTGGGAGTGCTTATATCTTTCCTGTTTGCAATGCTGCCGTTGGTATCCATCAGGAATGTATCTCCGTTAAATACGTTGCGGTTGTCCTTTGAATCTACACCTGTTTTTAAAGATCCATTAAAGTGGCTTGTTTACTTGTTGATCCTGCTTTTTGTCTTTGGATTTACTTATATCCAGTTAGATAGCGTGCGGGGAGCAGCATTTTTTACCGGTGGCATACTGATGGCCTTCCTGTTACTTGTTGCAATGGCTTCAATGCTCGTTTGGCTGGTGCGCCGTTTTTTCCCGGAAAACTGGAGTTACTTATGGAGACAGGGTCTCGCAAACCTGTTCAGGCCGAACAATCAAACCACCATACTTATCGTAGCCATCGGGTTAGGCACCGCATTCATTTGTACATTGTTTTTTATACAGGGGATCCTGCTGAACCGGGTGAAATTATCTTCAAGCGGCAACCAGCCAAATACAGTGTTGTTTGATATTCAGTCAGCACAAAAAGACGAGGTGATCAACATCGCCAGGCAGTTCAACTTGCCGGTAAATGGTACAGTGCCGATCGTAAATATGAGGCTGGAATCTGTCAATAATATCACCGGTGAAACTTTGGATAAGGACAGCACCATCGAGATGCAGCGATGGGTTTTTTCAAGAGAATACCGTGCTACTTTCCGGGACTCCCTAACCGCCTCTGAAAAACTGGAAGAGGGTAAATGGGTTGGTAAGGTTGATGGCCTATCTGGCATCATCTATATTTCACTGGAAGAACGTTTTGCAAAACGAAACAAAATTAAGGTAGGAGATAAGATGGTCTTCAACGTGCAGGGTGCTATGATGAACACCGTTGTAGGCAGCTTGAGAATCGTGGATTGGAGCAGGATACAAACGAATTTCCTGGTTGTTTTTCCTACCGGCGTGTTGGAGGATGCTCCTCAGTTTCATGTGCTGCTGACACATGTGCCGGATAAAATTACATCTGCGCGATTTCAGCAGTCATTGGTGCGCGGGTTCCCGAATGTTTCTATTATCGACCTGGGGTTGGTGCTGGATGTACTGGATAAGATTATGACCAAAATTGGCTTTGTAATAAAGTTCATGGCTGGGTTTAGTATGATCACTGGTTTGATTGTGCTGATAGCTTCCGTGATCATCAGCAAATACCAGCGCATGCAGGAAAGCGTGTTGTTGCGCACACTGGGCGCGAGCCGCAAACAAATATTTGTGATCATTGCTTTGGAATACTTTTTCCTCGGAGCACTCGCGGCCGTTACAGGTATATTTATATCGCTGGCTGGCAGTTGGGCGCTCGCGCGGTTTAACTTTGAAACGGAATTTACACCTGAGTTTCTGCCCGTTTTGCTTTTATTCTTTGCAGTATGTCTTCTTACAATTGTTATCGGTCTGCTCAACAGCAGATCCGTAGTTACCCGTCCTCCACTGGAAATTCTCAGGGAAGAATCGTGACACCATAATAGGCAATCTGAACTACAGAGAAAAACAAGAGAAGAAAGGGAGAGTAATGCAGAGAAAATCCTTTGTGTTACCCCTTTTCTTCTCCGGCTGTTCTCTGCGGTTAATTTTACAATTCCGAAAGCGCCGAATCCAGGGATTTGGCCCAGCGATCACCAAGCTCTTTGGCCCCCGCCTCATTGGGGTGTAATAAGAAGATTCCCGCATTACCCTTTTCCTGTTGGAACAATGTTGCTGAATTGTTTTTAAAATGATCAAAAGCGCTTCTATCCCCCGCGAATACCTGGTAAGGGTGACTGGTTTTATAACTCGAAACAACCTCATCGATTACAGGAAAATAACTTTGCAAACGCTGCAGCCCTTCGTCCAGGTATTTAGAGCGGTTGTAGGTATTAGGACTATACCATATCGGCCTGTGCAGCACGAAGATGCTTCCTGGAAATCTTGCTAGCAGGCTGTCGATAATTGTTTTGATATTTTTTTCATAACTGCCTGCGGATACCGGCGCGCCATTGGGGCCTTCTATTGCACTGTCGTTTGTTCCAAGGATCATCGAAAATACAATAGTGGCATCTTTCTGGTTTTTATAAAGTTCTGCACCCTGCACAACCCGCGGAAACAGCTTGTTGGTCGCTGGTAAAAAATCCACCGTAGTGGCACCGCTTACACCCTGGTTGCTAAACTTAACATCCCAGGACGGATTTCTCGCCTGTAACCAACTAATCGCATGAACCGGTGGCGCATCCATAACGGGTTTCTTCAATCCCGCACCATATGTAATGCTGTTACCAACAAACACAAC
>JBBPYM010000484.1:0-7450 GCA_038199905.1 Chitinophagales bacterium
GATGGGAGTTACCAGCAGATCATAGCGTTAAAATTCACCTGGTTGCAATTCTCGCCGAATCTTTCCGTTGATATGGGAATTATCCTGGACCCCATCTCCGTAATGATGATAGTAATAGTCACATTTATCTCGTTGATGGTGCATGTTTTTAGTTTGGGGTACATGAAAGGAGAGCAACGGTTTGCAACCTATTATGCATTCCTGGCATTGTTTACTTTTTCAATGACCGGCCTGGTATTGTCTTCAAATATTCTGCAGCTTTATATTTTTTGGGAACTCGTAGGTATTTCATCTTATTTGCTCATAGGCTTTTATTTTGATAAACCCGCCGCTGTGGCGGCATCTAAAAAAGCGTTTATTGTTACACGTTTTGCCGACCTGGGTTTTTTGATTGGTATTTTGATATTATCCTTTCATGCTGAAACGCTGGACTTCCAAACGCTTATAAGCAGGCTTACAACCCAGTCCGCCCAATTGTCGGAAATTACTGCCGTTTCCTTCTTAGGAGTATCAATGCTCACCTGGGGTCTGGTGCTGGTTTTTATCGGCGGGGCAGGAAAATCGGCCATGTTCCCGCTCCATGTGTGGCTGCCTGATGCCATGGAGGGGCCAACACCAGTGTCGGCATTGATACATGCAGCAACGATGGTTGTGGCAGGTGTTTATCTTGTGGCAAGGCTGTTCCCCGTATATGCGTTATCTGATCCATCGGCTTTAAAAATTGTGATGTACACCGGCGCCTTTTCAGCAGTTCTGGCCGCCGTAATTGCATGTACGCAAACTGATATCAAAAGAGTCCTGGCATATTCTACTATGTCACAAATCGGCTTTATGATGTTTGCACTTGGTGTATCAAAATACGGCGGCGAAGACGGATTGGGTTATATGGCATCCATGTTTCATCTCTTTACACACGCTTTTTTCAAGTCATTACTTTTTCTATGCGCAGGAGCCGTGATACACCTGGTGCACAGCAATGAAATGAAAGATATGGGCGGCCTTAGAAGAAACCTTCCTCTAACCAATGCCTGCTTTTTAATTGGTTGCCTTGCAATTTCAGGTCTGCCACCATTCTCAGGGTTTTTTAGCAAGGAAGAGATATTGATGGCTGCTTACCAGTCAGATAAATTCATTTATGCAGTTGCCCTTTTGAGTTCCGGGTTAACGGCATTTTATATGTTTCGGTTATACTACTCCGTTTTTTATGCTGATAAACCGGGCGACGGTTCTTTTAATCACGGTCATGCTCACACTGACGAACCAGTTAGTATGAAAATACCGATGATTGTGTTGGCAACCTGCTCGATAGTTGCGGGTATAATACCTTTTTCAAAATTTGTCACATCCGATCGTGCCCCGTTTGATACGCATATTAATATGCTTTTTTCCATTGCCCCAGTAATGGTGGCGGCAGCAGGAATCTTGGTAGCCCGCAGGTTGTACCAAAAAGCAAATAATCTTCCGGCAGTGATGGCTGGCTACCTGGCAGGATTATACAGGGCCGCTTCAAGAAAGTTCTATGTAGATGAGTTGTATGTGTTCCTTACTAAAAAAGTGATATTCAATATGGTGGGCAGGCCAGCAGCATGGATAGACACCAATATAATTGACGGGGCAGTAAATAAGGTGGCAAAACTTACAGGCAGTTTTTCAGAAAAAATTAAGACCGCGCAATCTGGCAGGGTGCAGGAATACGCGTTGTATTTTTTTGGGGCGACAGCAGGTTTGGCGATATTGTTCATTTATATTTTAAAGGTATATTGACGACTCAGGTAAATCACGGCACACAGCATCAGTCTAAAGCACTAACATGAATCTATCTTTATTGTTACTGGTTCCTTTTTTTACAGCAATGGTGGTACTGCTTTGCCAGGGACAGAAACAGGTTAGAATGGTTTCGCTGACAGGAGCGGTGATTCAACTCGGCTTGTCTATTTTCCTGTTAATTGAATACTGGAAACAAAGAGCTACCGGCAGTAACAGTATGATGTTATTTGAGTATAATCATCCATGGTTTGCTCCTTTAAACATTAATTATCATGTTGGGGTGGATGGCATCTCCGTTGCGATGATATTACTCACAGCATTCATAGTGGTGTCGGGGGTACTGGTCTCGTGGTCGATGAGTACGTTGAGTAAAGAATTTTTTTTTCTCCTGCTTTTTTTAAGCCTGGGTGCCTATGGATTTTTTATTTCATTGGATCTGTTCACAATGTTCTTCTTCCTGGAAGTGGCGGTGATTCCTAAATTCCTGCTGATCGGAATATGGGGGAGTGGCAGAAAGGAGTATAGTGCAATGAAGCTGGCACTGATGTTGATGTCCGGATCCGCATTGGTATTTGTAGGTTTAATAGGTTTGTATTTTGGTACCCGGTTAGCAGATGGTTCACACAGTTTTGACATTCTTCAAATTGCACAGGTATCTGTGCCACTGGAAATCCAACGGTTTTTTTTTCCATTTGCATTTATTGGTTTTGGTATTTTTGGTGCGCTGTTTCCTTTTCATACCTGGGTGCCGGATGGGCACTCTTCTGCGCCTACTGCTGCTTCCATGTTCCTGGCAGGCATATCCATGAAACTGGGCGGCTACGGATGTCTCAGGGTTGCTACGTTTTTGATGCCTGCGGCGGCGCAGGAATATTCACCCTATATTATCATCCTTGCCACTATTGCCGTTATTTATGGCGCTTTTGCTACCATGATGCAGAAGGACCTGAAGTACATCAATGCCTTTTCCAGTGTGAGTCATTGCGGTTTTGTATTACTCGGTATCGGGATGTTAACCCGCACTGCTATCAATGGTGCCGTGATGCAGATGGTGTCTCACGGTCTCATGACAGCGCTCTTTTTTGCGGCCATCGGTATGATCTACAACCGCACACACACGAGGATGTTGGCACAATTAGGCGGGTTGCTAAAAGTGATGCCTTTTATCTCGACCGTATTTGTAATCGCTGGATTATGTTCGTTGGGTTTACCGGGCTTAAGCGGTTTCGCTGCCGAGGTAACAATATTCATGGGGGCATGGCAACATCCCGGAGCACTGTACCGAACTGCCACTATACTTGCCTGTGCATCTATAGTTGTTACCGCGGTGTACATACTCAGGGCGGTAGCGCAAACAGTGATGGGTCCTGTAAAGAATAATGAATTTAGCAGCCTTAAGGATGCCGGATGGAATGAAAAGATGGCTGCTGTTATATTGCTCTTTGGCATTGTAGCCATTGGTATGGCTCCATTCTGGTTAAATGAACTAGTAGATCCCGTAACCCAAATAATCATTAAAAAAATTACCAGTTATAGTTTTAACTAAACTGAAATATCTTATGTGGAGCGACTTGCTGATATTAATGAAAGCTGAACTGATCCTCGCGGTCATTATTTTCATTTTGTTATTTTTAAAAGTAGCAGGAAGTGAAGGTTCTAATGGATCTATATTGCGCCTGGTTAATATCTTGTTATTACTAAACTTGTTGGCTGGATTTTTTTTCCAGGAAGAAGGGATATTGTTTGATGGCATGTTCCACAGCACCAAACTAATCATTCTGGAAAAGAATGTATTGAACCTGGGAACACTGCTGATTTCACTGCTCGCGCATGGCTGGTTAAGGCAGCACAGGCATGTGGTTGAGTTTTATATTTTGCTACTCAGCAGTTTGATGGGCATGTTTTTTACGATCTCATCGGGAAACATGCTGATGTTTTACCTGGGTTTTGAATTGTCAACTATCCCACTCGCGGCACTGGTAAATTTTGATCTGCAGAAAAGAAAATCATCAGAGGCAGCCATGAAACTTATTATATCTTCCGCCTTCTCATCTGGCTTACTGCTGTTTGGTATTTCACTGGTCTATGGCAGTACAGGCTCGCTACAATTTGATTTGATAGCGCCGGCGCTTGATGGTAGTGTATTGCAGGTTTTTGCTTTTATTTTGGTACTGGCTGGTTTCGCATTTAAAGTATCCGCAGTACCTTTTCATTTTTGGACGGCAGACGTATACGAAGGAGCTCCTGTAGCTATTACGGCTTACCTGTCTGTGATATCTAAAGGTGCATTTTTCTTCGTGCTCATTTCAGTACTTTACACTGTATTCAAACCCATGGCCGCCTTGTGGTACCAGGTAATAGTTATTCTATCGGTATTGACAATGATCGTCGGAAATCTCTTTGCACTCCGGCAAACAAACCTGAAGCGGCTGCTGGCTTTTTCTTCCATCGCCCAGGCTGGCTTTATTATGGTGGGGATCAGTGGCAACTCCGTTGCGGCTACTGCTTCTGTTATTTACTTTATCCTGGTTTATATCTTTTCCAACCTGGGTGCGTTTGCAGTAATTGCTTTTATAAGTTCCCGTACCGGGAGAGAACATTTAGCTGATTACAAGGGCCTGTACAAAACCAATCCTTTTTTGTCATGGGTGTTGGCGATTTCTGTTTTTTCACTGGCAGGTATCCCTCCGACAGCCGGATTTTTTGGTAAATTTTTCCTGCTGATTGCAGGTGCGGGCCAGGGGAATTATGTGCTCATCACCATTGCGGCCCTGAATATGGTACTGTCATTATATTACTACCTGGTTATCATTAAAGCCATTTTTATGGAAACAAAAGTAGATCCTGTTGAGCCGTTAAAAGTTGATCTGTATCCCAAAATAGCTATGGTGGTTTGTATGGCAGGGATTATTTTTACCGGTGTCGCCAGTTGGCTATTTGATTATATTTTCAAACTAAGCAACTAGATTTCAATATTTGACGCATAGGACAAATAAAAACCAACTGTTAATTATGGCCATCAATCAAAACCATACTTTTGAAGAACTGGACGGAGTTAAATGTGCCATCGTGGAAAAACTTGCCACACCGGATCGCGTGGGATTTCTTAGGAGAATATTGGAATTTAATCATTTCACCGTGATCGTTGTGACAAGTCCTGCACCCAAAGCAGTTGTTGCACCGAAACCAGCAGGAGCCGTTGCCGAAGCAGTTGTTGAACCTGTGATAGCCATTCAACAGCCTGAAACCTTTACCATCGGTGTAACAGACGTAATGTTTAATCCCACCAATGCTGTTTTTGGAAGATTGCTGAAGTTGCCCGGTGGACATATAGTTACACTGGCTTACTGGCAGCAAAAGGAAATGGAGTCTCATGATGAACAGCCGTATTTTTCATAGTCAGTTTTAAAAAGATTTATTTATTTACTGAAGCAGAAAGTTTAATAACCTAATAAGCCAATCAAGCATGAAATTTAAATTACTACTACCGGTTTGTCTTGTTCTTTTTTCTTTAAGCTGTAAAAAGGAAGAATCCACAAAAGTAGCGCAGCAATTTTATGTAATCCCCGGTGAACGTTTTTTTCCTGAAGGCATAGCTTATAATCCCAAGACAGGTATTTTCTATACGGGTAGTACCGTTAGTGGAGATATCCTACAGGTTGATGTTCAAACAGGCGAATCATCCTTATTCTCCCCTGGAGCCAAGCAAGGAAGGAGTTTTTGCACAGGTATGAAGCTCGATGAAAAGGGGCGCCTATGGGTTTGCGGTGGCTCGACAGGTACGATACAAGTATTGGGGAAAGATGGCAGCCTTTTGAAAAGCTGGGATGTGAAAACGCTTTACGGAGCCGGTTTTATCAATGATTGCATAATTAGCAATGGTTATATTTACTTTACTGACTCTAACGTAAAGAAAATCTATCGGGCAAGTGTAACCGAATCACAACCTGCAAACCTGGAAGAATGGTTATCATTCACTGAACAGCAGATACCTTACGGCGTTGGAACGGCTGCCAACGGTATAGAAGTAACGCCTGATGGTAAAACGCTTATCATCGTGGTTTCAAATTCCGGCAGGTTGTATAAAGTTGACATAGCTACCAAAGCTATCAAAGAAATCGCGCTCAACGCGTTTTTAAATTCAGGAGATGGATTATTACTGGAGGGCAAAATCTTGTATGTAAGTCCGAACGCAACCGGAAAAATATTCCCTTTGATATTGAACTCGGACTATTCCGTAGCGGTAATCGGGGGCGGCTTTGGCGAGAACCTGATAGGTAATACCACGCTTGCCAAAGCAGGGAAATACCTGTTAGTGGTTAATGGTCAATTAAGTCGCAGGGCGGGAGTCATTCCTCCCGCACTTCCTTTTAAAGTTTCGAGGGTTCAGATCCCTTAGAACAGGTATGGGGTATGGGGAAATAAGTATTTTTTAGTTTAGCCTCTCTGTGCCACTCTTCTTCCTTCTCTTGTATTTTTCTGTGGTTCAAAAAAAATTTCAATTCGGAAACATCTGTTTCCTCGTTACCATATTTTCTAAAACAAGCGCATAGTTCCATCCCGGACAATAAAAATAAAATGTGCCAATCCCTGTATGATATAGCAATTTATCCAATGGCGCTGGCAGCAAGGATGCCATATTACCCATGAAGAAAACAGCATTGCTGCTTTCTATTGCCTGGTTCAAAGTCATTTTTATGGTAAGCGTATCATCAGGCAACACTACACCCCATCGTAATAATGTTGTTGACAACATTATCTTATCAATCAGATCACTGCTATTTTTATAACTCACCATTGCATCCTCAATAAGTTGTGGTTTCCACTTTTCGAATTCGGGAATCTTTGCAATTGACATTAGTCGCGCAACATGGTATAACAACACAGATGTTCGATTATAATAAGGAGACAGTCGCGGTGCCGACGTTATATGATGCCTGTTTTTGATAGCAAGGTCCATAAATTCAACAGCTGCAGAGTCCTGGCTCGTATAAGGAAGATTATACTTGTGTATCATATACAGGATATTGGCTAATACGCCAAAATCGAGTTCAATGGGGGTTTTCTTACCGAACCACGCAGAATAGGTATGGATGTTTTTATATCCAGGTAAACTACCGGCAACCCTTTTATTGTTATTGTTTGCAAACTCCTGCATCAACCGGTGCACATCTTTTACGGTAGAGTCCGGACTGTCAAGAGCCACCAATATTATGGCGGTATTATCCAGGTCATCAGCCGGCGCATGACTTTTATTGAAAAGATTTAACAAGCCTGCGTTGGGAAATATTTCGGGGTGATCCGTGCGCCAGAAATTATAGGTGGGTCTTCCTTTGCGGTTTTGATAGTAAGTAAAAGCGGCCGCTGATTCTTTAAAGATAGAGTCGCATAATTTTTGAGAACTCGCCTCAAGGTATGGATAAATATTGCGCAAGGTAAAAGCAGCAAGGGCCGTAAAAAAAATATTGGTATCATCTTTTTTCTGCCCCCTTTGATTGTGTTCGCGATAGGAAGGGACCACACCCCTGAGAAATTCTTCTTCATGGTTTACCTGCAATCTGTAGATATTGGCCACTATCTGGCGTTCCAATGCTGTGTCGTAGCTATCTCCCTGGCAAAAACATCTACAACTCATTATCAACACTGCAGGTAACATTACACATTGCATCCTTAGATTCATGCA
>JBBPYM010000485.1:0-16831 GCA_038199905.1 Chitinophagales bacterium
CTTCGATAAAATCATACAAATAAAAAGATGTACTGAACCATCAGAAGACCTGACAAAAATACACGAGGCGCTAAAAGAGCAAAAAGCAAAGCCATTTAAGCAAATTAAATTTGTAGTACACAAACCGCCACCCGAAAAAACTGAAACCCATGCTAATGCTCAATTTCTGTTAGAATAGCTGCAATGTGGGTTAAAATTGGTAGAAGGTGTTCGACTGTAATCCCTCTCTCGCCGCGGTTTTTAAGAGCCTGCAGACTTCGTGTTTGCAGGCTTTTTTGTTTTAATCAATCCATTTCTCATAAAAATGGTGAGTGGGGTAAAAAGGGACAGAGAAAAAGCGAGGGTCTTTGATGCGCACCTGGATAGTTTTCAAAGCACAGTTTACGATGCATGCAGCTTCTGAAGAACGCCGAGTTGAAAATTACTGCCATCGGTCTTCGGGACGTATATAGGAAGTCGAAAATACGAAAATGCTGATGGAGTTATTTGCAGAACATGAACGAAAAGTAGATGCTATAACGGACAATCGATTTGCTACAGGCACTTTGAAACGTAAAGAACCTCGCTAAAGCACACGAGATATTTCATCATGGAAATATCAAGTTTAAAGGCAGGGTTACTAATTAGCAAATGCTGCGGGGCGCCTATTCCTTCCTTCCCGTTTTGTGAGGTCATCCCCGAGATCCTCTCTGGCCTTTTCTGCAATTTTTTCCAGCTGCGCAACAATCGTGGGATACTTTGCAATTACATTATACCGCTCTCCGGGATCACGACGAAGGTCGAATAACATAGGCTCTTTTAGAATTCCTTTTGCATAAGGACCTGCAAAACCCCCATCTCCAGGCATCACTCCTTCATATGAACGGTATTCATGGGGGAACAATAATTTCCACTGACCAAGCCTCACGGCCTGTAGGTCATTTTTATTATAGTAATACAGAAATGTATCACGAGTAGATATGTTCTCATTAAGAAGCTGGGGAACAAGGCTTATGCCATCGATTTTTCGGTTGGGAAGCGTGGCGCCTGTCACTTCCGCAACCGTTGGAAAAATATCGATCGTGCTGGCTAGCTGGTTACTGATGGTGCCGGGCCGGATTACGGCAGGCCAATTCATAATTGCTGGAACCCGGGTGCCGCCTTCCCAACTTGTGCCCTTGCCTTCGCGTAAGCCCCCGGTATTGCCATTATGATTTCCAAAGTTCAGCCATGGACCGTTATCGGAAGTGAAAATTACAAGCGTGTTCTTATCCAGCCTGAGGTCCTCCAGGGTTTTCATAATTTCTCCAACAGACCAGTCGATCTCCATCATCACATCCCCAAACATACCCTGCCCACTTTTGCCTTTAAATTTGTCTGAAACACCGAGCGGTACGTGAGGCATGCTATGCGCCAGATACAGAAAAAAGGGGTTCTTCTTATTGTTCCGGATAAACTCAACGGCCTTTTCAGTATAGATAGTGGTAAGTGCCGCCTGATCTTCCAGATCTTTCATGATACGCAGCGTATCGGGAATATCCTGACCCTGCTTTACCTGCAGCAGTGGCAATTTGGGCCAATTACTTTTATTCTGGTTTTCTGTTGCAGGCTTTCCGTCGTAATTTACCGGCCACATATCGTTTGAATAGGGGAGGCCAAGATAATCGTCGAACCCCTGTTTAGTTGGCAGGAATTTAGGATGGCTACCCAAATGCCATTTACCCACCATCTGTGTTTTATACCCTGCAGATTTCATTAGTTCAGCAAGCGTGATTTCATCGGGGTTCAAACCGATAGCGTCTCTCGGGCCGAATGCTCCGTACATATTAATCCTGTTAGGATAGCAGCCAGTTAGTAATGCAGCCCGTGATGCAGTGCAGGTTGCCTGTGGGGTATAGAAGCTGCTAAACTGTTTGCCTTTTGCCGACATACGTGTCAGGTTGGGGGTCTTATAACCGGAGGCGCCATAAGTTTCCAGGTCGCCGAAACCCATATCATCCATAAAAATTATCACCACATTAGGCTTAGCAGGAAGATCTTTGTTTTGTGCCTTTATTGAATAAGAAACAAGGAGGCAAAGCAGAATCAGGCTGGTTATTTTCATACAAGCTTAGTATAAGAATATTATTGCTTATTATTTAATTTTTGGGCGATCACCTTTTCGAATTCATTAATGGTTTTACGGGCAGTAGCAGGCACTTGTTCCTTACTCAGCGCTTTGAGTTCGTCGGGATCCTTCTTTAGGTCATAGATCTCACCGGTGGCATAAACCTTCCAGTCTTTATTATGAACGTATGTCTTCTTTACATATTTACCCCAATTTGGCTCATAATGGGTGAACACCCATGGCCGTACATTGGATGTATTTCCGCTCAGCTGAGGAAAGAAACTTATTCCATCCTGAACTGGTAATTTTTTTCCTGTGCTACCGGCGATATCAAGCAGGGTTGGCAAAAAGTCTGAGAAGTCTACCAGCGAAGGATTTATTGAACCAGGCTTGACCCTGCCTTTCCAGTTCACGATCATAGGAACATGCGTTCCCCTCTCTATGGTTTTGCCTTTTCCGCCCTGGTAATCACTTCCCTTAAATCGGGAAACGATCTGCGGACTGGTGCCGTTATCGCCAATGAAGATGATCACGGTTTCTTCACGTATACCGGTTTCGTCCAGATGTTTAGTGATGCGGCCCACCAGGTGATCCAGGTATCTCAGCATATCTTTGAAGTATATGGGATCATCCTTTTTCCCTTTTTTGTTCTCATCATAGTCTTTCGAGAATGGAGTCGGCTGGAATGGGTCGTGGGTTAATGCCATTGGGTAGTAGACAAAAAACGGCTCGTTACGATTTTCCGTAATGAACTTTTCGATATAATCAGTAAAAAATTTGTCTCCGTATTCTCCCTTCATTACCACCGATTTCCGTTCATCTGTGTAAATTGTTGGATCTTTATACCTCGATCCTAGTGAGTCAACCTGCCATAAAGCAAATTTGTCAAATCCGGCCTGCTGAGGATAGCTTCCTGTAGCTCCTTTGGCAAGTTTTACTTGTTTGTCGTTGCCCAGTAGCTGCCATTTGCCGGCAATACAGGTTTTATAGCCGAGCTCCTTCATATAATGTCCGAAGGTCTTTTCTTTCGGGTCAAGGATGCCGAATCCTACATAGTTCCGGTTATTGTACTTGCCTGTCATGAGTTCAACCCGTGATGGAGTACATAACGGTGTAGAATAGCAGTTTTGGAATAGCATTCCTTCTTTGGCAAGCTTATCCACATTGGGGGTAAGCTTGTCGTCGTTGCCATAGACGCCGAAAGCTTCCATTCCGATGTCGTCAGCCATAATCAGGATTACATTGGGCTTTTTCTGCGCGAACGCGGTAGCTCCAATTAAAAGGAAAACTACCAGCTTTGAGATTGTTAATTTATAATTCATCGTAGTGAGTTTACCAGCCTGGGTTGTTTGGCGCGAGATTCGGGTTTAGCGTGATTTCTACCTGTGGAATATCATCGAGATAATCCTTCCCGGGCCTGAAGGCATATCCGTTTGGCAGGCGGGTTTTGAAATAATCTATCAGTCCTGTTGCAGTAAGTGCAGGTTTAAAGGTGGGGAACTCTGACTGCTTAAAAGGGTATCCGAGTAGGCGTTTTCCTGCGAAAATCTTATGTGCCGCCCAGCGGCGGTAATCGTCGGGTCTGCGCCCTTCTAGAGCCATTTCTACTCTTCTTTCGCGTCGTATTTCATAAAGCTGGTCGCTGATGGTATATCCATAGTCTGTCCGATGTGGGTCGGCGGTTTGCGGATTCACTGTGAATACAGGCATTCCCACTCGAGCACGAAGGAGGTTAAGCTGTGCAACAGGTAAGGTATTATCGAGCTCATATTTTGCTTCTGCATAGTTAAGCAGCACTTCGCCATAGCGAAAAATGATGTATCCTGTTTCGCTGAGGCCACCTACCTGGTTCCCGCCCGCTGCAGGAGAGAAGGGGTTAGAGAACTTTTTAACCTGGAAGCCTGTAGCGTTCAGAAAGGCGCCTGCCTGGTTCAGGTTTGGTTTATCGAAAAGCGAATTGTTCTTAGCAACACGAAGATCGCCCGGAATCCAGATTGTAGCGCTTAGACGGGGGTCTACATCTGCCGCGATTTTGATCAGAAAATCATTTCCTTTAAAGGTATTGCCGGTAGCTTCGTAATTGTATGGCCGCCCATTCTTGCCAAGGTAGGAGCTCACCAGTTCCCATGTAACAGACAACCCGTTGGTAGTGATGTTCTGCACGTTATTGCCCAGGTCTTGTGATGTGTTGGCTGCGCGGTACAGAAGCACTTCGTTTACGGCCGACATATTATCCATCCCGAATAGCGTGTAATAATCGGTTGCAGGCTTCCCGGTAGAATACAGGCCTTTAACATAACCTGCACCATTCATCAGTTCGGTGGCCGCATCTACACATGCCCCGAAATATTTCAATGGGTCGGCGCCTTTGGTCCCGTATGGTGTTCCTGCATGATATTTCTGCCAGGTTCCTTCAAAAAGGGCTACTCTTGTTTTAAATGCCAGGGCAGCTTCTTTGTTAAGCCTGGCGTTTCCTGCTGTGGCGCGCGGGTTAAGGTACTGAATAGCATGGTCGAGGTTTTGTAAAATTGAATCAGCAACAAGCGTGCGTGGATCACGTGGTTTTAGCAGGTCGGGCGAGTTGACGTCAATAGCTGCACTGTACAAGGGCAGGTCGCCATATTGCTTAAGAAGATCAAAATAAAACCAGGCTTTAAAGAAGTGCGCCTCACCCAAAAAGTGCTGGTAGGCGGTAAAAGGGGCGTTGACGCGTTTATAGTTATCAAAAAAGATATTAACCTTCCGAATTCTCTGCCATTCGTTGGTCCAGCTAGTGGTGGTAACAGTACGCTCACCATTCATTACCGAATTGGGAACAGCCAAAATCAGGTTATCCGATTCGGCATCCTCGCTTGCTTGTCCAACACCTTCATGCTGAGGGAGCATAGGGTAAAACTGCAGCACATATTTTTCAAGGTCGCCCGATGTTTTCCAGTAATCATCTGAACTTATTTGGTCTAAAGGTGCGCGATCAAGGGCCTTCTCACAGGCGCTCAGCGCCAGTGCGAGAAATAAGAGCGTGTATATATATAATTTCATCATGGTGATTATCGTTATTAATAGCTTAAGGAAAGTCCAAAGGACACCATTCTGTCGGCTCCGTAAGTTTTGCCTACTCCCCATTGACTGAATGTAGCTACCGGGTCTATTCCCTTAGGTAGCTTGGTAATTGTAACCAGGTTTTCTGCAGAAAAATATGCACGTATATTCTGTAATTTTAGTCTGGTGCTGAGCGACTGAGGAATGCGGAAGCCAATCTGCAGATTCTGAAGACGCAGGAACGAACCATCCTGCAGATATCGAGTGGAGGGTTGACGGTTTTTGTTGTTCTCTGCAACATTGGCATATGGCCTTGGCCAAAAAGCGCCGGTGTTTAAATTGGCAGCCCCTTCATGAAGCCCGCTGTATTTATCACCCGGCTGATCTCTGAAATAGTCAAGGTGTTCGGGGAAGATTGAACTTTGACCGAAATTGCGGAAGCCCCAGTAGATGTTTTCGTCCGGTCCGAAGAAGAAGTCGCGTTTGGCAGTGCCATTCCATAGCATTGAAAAGTCAAACTGTTTCCAGGTTAAGCCGGCCGATACACCGAACTGGTAGCGTGGACTGCTATTTCCAATGATTCTCATATCTCCGGGATCCGCTAAGGTATTGCTTCCATTATTTACTTTTCCATCGCCATTGACGTCCTCATATTTTACATCTCCCGGGCGCCATGTACCAGCGTGTATGAACGACATGTTCGTACCGGCCTGGTGCGCGTTGATTTCTGCCTGAGTTCTGTAGAGATCGTTGGCCTGGTAGCCCCAAATCTCACCCTGTTCTTTACCGGCATACCATGTGTTGCCTGCAAGGGTTCCGGTTGGATTGGTGTATTTTGTTACGAAAGATCGGGCGTCATAGACGTTCACGTTTACGAAGTACGAGGAATTATTGCCGAGCTTTTGATTCCAGCGAATGGAAGCTTCCCATCCCCGGGTGCGAAAAGTTGAATTATTGGCTTTAGGAAGCGCGGTACCCAAAACGCCCGGCTGGGCTTCTGCTGGTCCGATCATATCGTCGGTTTGTCTTTCGAAAAGATCAACAGTGGCTTGCAAACGGTTATTCAGAAAAGCCATGTCAATGCCTAAGTTTTTGGCAGTGGCGGTTTCCCATGTAAGGTTAGGGCTCACCAGGTTGGGAGCGCCAGTGTAACCGATGCCTCTAACTTGCCCATACCCAAAGATCCAGTTTACGGGTTGAGACAGCAGCGGAATAAGACTCAAATCCTGGTAAGAATCAACATTCTGATTTCCGAGGGTACCCCATGAACCACGAATTTTAAATACATTCACAGCGTTGCTTACCGGTTGCCAGAATTTTTCGTTGCTGATATTCCAGCCTGCAGAGAAGGAAGGAAAAGTGCCCCAGCGATTGCCTTCGCGGAAGCGGGAGGTACCATCTTTCCTTATATTGGCTTCAAACAGGTATCGTCCATCAAAGTCGTAGTTCAATCGTGAAAAATAGCCCTGGGTTGACCAGTGTTGTAATGTCTCTACTGCAGATGCCTCGCCAGAGGAGGTTTGTAGAGACGGAATCCCCTGAACGAGCAGATTGGTTTTATAAACATCCAACCCCGTGGTCTTGTTGAGTTCGAATTGGGTTCCGGCCAGCAACTTGAAGTTGTGCTTGTCTTTTAACCGAAGATCGTAGGACGAGTATATATTATATGTCCAGTAAGTGTTATTATAATGATACTGACGGATGTTGCTGGGAACAGTATTGGCCGAAGGGATGCTGGAACGGTCAGGGAGAACTTCGAAAACTGTAAATTCTTTCTGTGAGCGAAGGCGGTTCACTGTTTGATAAGCCAGGTCAGCATTGATCTTCCAGTTTTTCAATGGACGGATTTCCGTAAAAACATTTTGCCAGTTTTCTGTGGTCTCAATATCATCGGTGCCACCATCAGCTACCCAAGGTATTTTAGACTGTATCATGTAATTTCCAAAGGCATCGTATTTAGCATTTGTAGGAAGCGTACGCGCAACCTGATGGAAAATAAGGTCATACTCGCCTTGTTTGTCCATGGATGGAAATACCCGGTTGCTCTTCATAAAGCGAGGCTGATATTTCAGGTCCCACCATGGCGCCAGCGATGTTTGGAGCTTTCCGAGAATGTTGATCCGCGAAAACTTATCTTTTCCATAATTTAATACACCTTCCTGATCAGTATATCCGCCGGAGAGGTAATATGAAGTTGCCTTTGAGCCACCCTGTACAGAGAGATCATGCTTTTGATTGACTCCCGAGCCGTAAAACTCATCGAACCAGTCGTAGTTAGCATTCCCGAAGTTATTAATTCCCCATGTGCCATTTGTCATTGGCACGGTTTCAAAATACACTGCGCCAGGAACAGTGAGAGCCTTTAAATAGTCGAGATCTCCTTGCTGATAGGCGACGATCCTGTCGATTGTTTCATTAGAGTAGACCCTGCCACCAGAGCCAGCGACTCCCGCTTCGTTCTGTACCCTTGCGTGAGTGTAGGAATTGAGCATTGAAGGTAAACGTTGCGGTGTTGCCACGGTGATGCTTCCGGAATAGTTAACGCCCACTTTTTCGTTGGTGTTTCCTGACTTGGTAGTGATGAGGATTACGCCGTACGGTGCCCGGGCACCGTAGATTGCGGATGCAGCTGCATCTTTCAGGACGGATATGGATGCGATATCTTGAGGATTTATCCGGTTCATATCACCCGGAATACCGTCGATGAGAACATAAGGAGAGCCCCCGTTCAGAGATCCATTTCCGCGGATGTTAATATTAAGCTCAGCCCCTGGCTGAAAGCCGAAGTTGTTAGTAGAAAAAGATAAGGCAGGCGACTGACCCTGGAGTAATTGCGAGACTGTTGGTGCCTGACGGTTTTCGATCTGTTTGTTGGATATCACGTCTACAGCACCGGTTACATTCGCTTTCTTCTGTACGCCGTAACCTACTATAACGACTTCGCCGAGACCCTGAGCCTCGTCTTTAAGTTGGATGATTATTGAAGTCCGGTTAGCAGCTACGACCTCTTGTGTCTCAAAGCCTACGAAAGAAATAACCAGAACAGCATCAGAGCCCACGTTCTGAAGCTTGAAATCTCCATTGAGGTCGGTACTTACAGCTATAGTAGTACCTTTCACTTCAACTGTGGCACCCCGAAGCGGTAATCCCTTTTCGTCAGTTACTTTCCCGCGAATATCAGCGATAGCTACTTCCTGAACTTTAGAGACTTTTAGCTTAAGCACAATTACTTTGTCCGCTAAAGCATAAGTTAGAGGCTGATCTTTAAAGCAGATCGCAAGCACCTCCA
Source organism: Chitinophagales bacterium (assembly GCA_038199905.1). Lineage (GTDB taxonomy): Bacteria > Bacteroidota > Bacteroidia > Chitinophagales > Chitinophagaceae > JADCRZ01. The sequence goes on from JBBPYM010000485.1 coordinate 8,415, forward strand.
AAAGGTTTGCCTCGTTTACGTGGATACTGACGTTTTTTGATTGTTTGAGCAACGCTTCTTCATACCAAAACAGATAGCCTTGTTTCTCAATCTCCTCAAATATGGTGCTTAGCCTGACATTGTTTTTAGAAATGGTGAAGGTTTGACCGTAAGCTGTAGCGTTGACCTGAAGGCCAGTAGAGATTAGCAAGAGTACAATTAGCTTCATAATAATCAAACTTTTAACGGACAGCCTTCGCGCACTGCGCCCGAGCCAATTAAGAGTACAAAATTTCATGCTTTAGTGATTTGGTTAATAAGTTAAGGATCGTAAAGATTTAATTTTAGCATTGCTGCTTTACAGCAAATTCGGCTGATGTTATCGCATCAACGGGTTTCTGCCTTTTCTATCTGCTTATCCATTCTATATAGGGGGCTTTAGGGTGTTACAATCAGTTCCTTATTCTCTATTTGGAAATTAATGTTACTAAGTTCCAGCACTTTCAGCACCTGTGAAAGGGGGGCATTGCGTGGGATTTTACCCGTAAACAAGCGTTGGGGCATATTGCCTCCATAGGTGATAGTCAGATCATACCATCGGGATATTTGGCGCATTATGGTTTGTATAGAAGAATTGTGGAATACCATGAGACCATTCTTCCATGCCATAGCATTGTCGCCATCCGCGTTGCTAACTTTAATCGTACCTGCTATCCGAGCCTCTTGCCCGGGGACGATCATTCGCTCGGACTCTCTATACTTTACTTTTACAGAACCTTCAAACAGCGTTGTAGTAAACACCTCATCTTCGTAAGCCATTATGTTGAAATGAGTACCCAGAACTTCAGTGACCGAGCCTCTCGCTAATACCAGAAAGGGCTTAGACTTATTTGAGGAAACTTCGAAATAAGCTTCACCTGTTAACACTACCTCTCTGGATTTGCCTGAAAAGACTGTGGGGAATTTTAACGAGGATGCAGCATTTAACCAAACGCTGGTACCGTCTGGCAGAACTAATTGATACTGGCCACCCCTAGGTGTCGTAATAGTATTAAAAAGATTACTATTGCCATTTCCGCTGACGGCAGGCCCGTATACCAATTGACCTGGTCCGGATTTAGTGATTCCTGTTCCCCCCTGTTCTGCAACCTTACCCGTATCGGCAGCATCCAGGTTAATTGACGTACCGTCTGATAGGGTTAGGATAGCCTTATTACTACCAGGCAATACATCTTGCTTTTTTTGTGGTAAAGAAGTGTCAGCACTTTTCGCAACCAAAGGATCTTGTTGATACAAGCGGATGAAATAAAATGAACTGGCTGCAACTAGCAACACTACCGCTGCAGCGCTTAACCGCCGGTAAAGAATTCTTGCGGTCACCGCCGATGGTCGCACCGAAGTCCACACAGCTCGCAGGGATTGATTTATATTTTCCGGAGAAGGAGCTTCTTTGTCTTCCGCCAGCGTTAAATACCATGTTTCAATCAGTGCTTTCTCGCGTTCTGTACATTGGCCCGCAGTGTATTTTTTTAGTAACTCGCTGAATTCTTTTTCGTCCATATCCTGAGGATTAGATCCCATTGTAGATATGTCGGCTAACTTAACGCAAGGGGGTAGATTTACTTTTTAATCGGAGTTAGAAAAAAAACGCGCCCAGTTTTACACGAAGGATGCGAAGGGCATTCTTTACCTGTGTTCTGACAGTCTGCTCGGACAAGTTTAGTTGCTGGGCAATTTCCCGGTGACTATAATTCCCTTTTCGGCTGAGTTCGAAAACGTGCCTCATCTTTTCAGGCAAAGCAACTATTCCTTTTTCGATAAGTGCGGACAATTCACGCTCACGCACAAGATGGTCTGTGTTCATGTAGCCTTGTTCTACAAAAGCTTTTAGAGAATCAATATACCTGGTGGCTACCTTTTTGTGCGACAAAGTGTCGAAAATTTTGTTTCTTACAGATTTATACAGATAAGCAGAGAGCCCGGATGTGATGTTTAATTTCTCCCTTCGGATCCAGATTGTTGAAAACAGATCCTGCAAAATATCTTTTACTTCATCTTCATTTTGAAGGATCTTATACGCATGTACATATAAGACGCCGAAATAACGTTCGTAAATTTGCGTAAAGGCTTTTTCGTCTCCCGAGATGAGAAGATCCACCAGTTCTGAATCAGAAATTGAAACGTCCCGCAACATTCCTCGCATTAACGAATGTAAGAATTTTTAAGATAATCATCATGCCTCTGTTATTGACAAATTACGAAGTCAATTCTTTTTAAATCAATTTCTCTTCACAGTCAATGCAATCCTTAAAATGAAAGTAGGGGGCGAAGGTTCCAGGTAACTTTGCCTCACTTCACTCCGCCGTACTTGATTATACTCACACGGCGGTTTTATTAAGTTTGTAACGATTGTAGAGAATTTCTAATCTAAAGTCTCTTACGGAGGAACCAAAAAATGCGGAATGGGCGATGTTTTATCTATTTGCGTGTAACTATCAATGCCGCCCGTTTCACCGGGAGTAACCCAACACTTTTCGAAAATATATTTTCAACCGGAAGCATTTGCTGATCTCCTATCTAAACATTAAACAAAGAGGTGTTGTGAATAGATGGTCAATTAAAAAGCACTTCGCTGCAAAGGGTGATTTTTTTAATTCTTTATGATAGCCCACAAGGGTATTAGCCAAATTTAATTGAACCCTTGCCCAGGCGTATTCAATTATTAAATTCAGGTTAGGCGGCACCCGGGCATTCAAACATTGGTTATAAATATTCAATCCTCATTTAGTTCACTTAATAACTTTTTTGCTGCTCTTACATCATAATCTGCCCGGTTTTGTGCAATTATAGACTGTAAATTATTACGTGCCATCACTGCATCTTTTTTGTCAGCTGCTTCTAATACATTAAGTGCCTGCACACGGGCCATCATATTATCACTTTTTAATGCCTCAATTAGTACGCTTATCGTCTTTTTACTTTCACCCAAAAAATACAGTGCCTCAGCCGCGGCAATCTGCACAGCAATCTCTTTATCATTCAATAACCCTTCGAGGTCCTTCTTAGCAGGTAAAGCCTTTTTGCCAAGAATAGTACAACCAGTAGCAGCCCAATACCTGATATCGGGGTCTTTGTCTTTTAATTTTTGAATCAGTATATTCAGATATTTGGGATTTTCTGAAGAAGCCATTTCGGCGGTTTCCATTACTTCCTTTATATCGTATGTGCCGCTATGTGTATAGTCATAAATTGTTGTTGTTTTAGACAGGCTCTCTTTTCTTGCTTCGGGAATAAAACCAGCATCTTTAGAATCAATCAACCATTTTTGCGTTGCTTTCCTCATGCGTTGCTGAACCTCGCTGTATGCTTTCCTTCCTGCAAGGTTGTTAATATTATCAGGATCCTTCTGACAATCATACAATTCTTCTACTGGCTTTTTTTTGAAAAATCTCGATTGTACTTCATTCAACTGCCCGGCCCTGTAAGCTGAATCCCAGGATTTCATGGAAGGCGCATTCCAGAGATATTCAATGTATTGAGCATAAATTTTATTTGGATAATAGTTGCGTACATAGCGGTATTTTTTATCCCTTGCAGACCTTACAAGGTCAATCCTTTCATCCATTCTACCCCTGAAAGAAAAACCGTAACTTCTTTCATTAACCTGCTGATTTCCCATAAAAGCCTTGCCCTGGAAATATTCGGGAATTTTAATCCCGGCAAGGCTCAAAACCGTGGGTGCAAAGTCAACGAAGGTTACTATCCGATCAGTTTGAGCGCCTGCACTTAAACCCGTCAACCCCGCATATTTTTTTGGAAGGCGGATAATTAAAGGAATATGAAGACCAGACTCAAACATAAACCGCTTGCTCCGCGGTAACACTCCGCCGTTGTCACCGTAGTAGAAAACAATTGTATTTTCTGTAAGACCTTCATCATCCAGTTCTTTCAAAAACGCTCCTACTTCCTTATCCATATCTTCTAACTTGTCATAGTATTGGGCCCAGTCATGCTTCATGGCAGGTGTAGAAGGTTGGTATGGAGGAACAGTAATGTTTTTGGGATCATGTCTCAGATTATTTAGGTATTTGTGCAGTGAGCTTTCGTGGCTTGTGTTAATATTGAATACGGCAAAAAATGGCTGTCCGGGTTTGCGGTTTTTATAGGTTGCCTTATTACTTGACTCATCCCAGGCATCATGCTGATCCACCGTATTATAATCTTTCTTGGCATTATTAGTAGTATAGTAGCCTGCCTCGCGTAAATATTTTGGAAAAAATTGGATGAAATCGGGAATGGGATACGTACTCCGCATATTCTCGGTTCCCATAGTAGTTGGATACATACCGGTTATCAGCGTGGAACGTGAAGGCGCACATACAGGAGCCGTGCAGAATGCATTTTTAAATAAGATGCTTTGTTTCGCAAAACTATCTATATTGGGAGTGGTGGCTATTGTATCGCCATAACAGCCGAGGAGGGTCGTGTTATCTTCGCTGACTATCCATAAAATATTAGGACGGTCAGGTTGGTTCAATTGCCCCTGGCAGAACAGGCAACAGGATGAGACAAAAAGTAATAATTTGATTTTTTTCATTGGGATGTTTTTGGGAAATCCTGGCGTTTACGTCGATGGCATTGAGAGTAACAGGGAAGATAATATTATTTTGGCTAATATTGAATACGTTATGTTGCAGGTTTATTTTAACCGCAAAGCACGCAAAGAGGAAGCGCAGTACGCAGAGAGGATTGTTTGGAAGCATGTAGTTGAATCATAAAAAATGCATCAGCGATAACCTTCGCAGCATATCAATTAGTAAATTGCAAAACAGGTGTAAGAAAAAACATTTAATTTAACAGCATTTACACATCAAAATTATAGTTCATGGTATTGGTCAGGTTGTACAAAATAATGGGGTTGATGATATTTATGCTTTGCGTGGTTACCACTAAGGCGCAGAAAATAAACCAGCTAACCGCAGCAGAGCAGAAAGCGGGATGGCAGTTGTTATTTGATGGTACCACCACCACCGGTTGGCGCGGAGCTTATGCCACCAGCTTTCCCGCAACAGGCTGGAAAGTTGAGAATGGCGAGCTCAAAGGCGAGCTAACGAATGGCGGAGAAGCCGGTGACGCGGGTGATATTGTTACGTTAAAAAAATATAAAAATTTCGAACTCAGCTTCGACTGGAAAATAGGTAAGGGAGGTAACAGCGGCGTGAAATACTTTATTGAAGAAAGGCAGCCTAAGCCGGAAAAAGGTTCACAGCCCGGTTACGAGTACCAACTCATAGACGATGCTAATTATATATACAACGACAAACACCTGCCTGCCGGCCTTAAAACGGCTTCTCTTTACGAGATAGCGCCTGCTACGAAAAAGGATATTAAAGTTGGAAAATGGCATAATTCCAAAATCGTGGTGATGGGTGATCATATTGAGCACTGGTTGGAAGGTGTAAAAGTAGTGGATATCCGGCGAGATTCAGAGGCTTTTACAAAGGCCTTGGCGGCCAGCAAGTTTCGCAATTATGCCGGCTTTGATAAAATTGCCGAGGGATACATCCTCCTGCAGGATCACGGCCATAGTGTGGCATTCCGCAACATCAAAATAAAAGAAAGCAAGTGATTGTCGGTTAACCATCGCAAGTACAAACAGCAGCAGTCAATTAAAATTCAGGCAACAAATGAACCGCAGAAATTTTATTGCTAACTCATCGCTTGCACTCGCAAGCATAACGATACCGACAATTGTGCCGGCGACAGTTTTTGGTAAGAACGCTCCCAGCAACCGCATCACTGTTGGTTTTATTGGCACCGGCCGGCAGGCCTTCGCCTCTAACCTACCGCAGATGCTCGCGGTGCCTGGAGTGCAGGTGCTGACCGTTTGTGATGTGGACAGTTGGCGCATGAATGAGGCACAGAAAAAAGTCAATGATTTTTATGCGAAACAGGGCGACAAGGTGAAGTATAAAGGCTGTTCCATCGAGGCCGACTTCAGGAAGGTTATCGATAACAAACATATAGATACGCTTATGATCTCCACACCCGATCACTGGCATGTTCCAATGGGCTTACTGGCGGCCAAAGCAAAGAAACATTTCTCCATTGAAAAGCCGTTGAGCCTGAGTGTTCAGCAGGGAAGGATGCTGGCAGATGCAGTAAAGAAATATGGCGTCATCACACGCACAGACAGTGAATTCCGGTCAGTGCGGATACAAAATAAAGCGGTGGAACTTGTTCGTAACGGTCACCTGGGAACGCTGGAAAAAGTAGAAATTTCTTTGCCTGCCGACCCTACCCCGGTAACTGCGCAGCCTGACATGCCCGTGCCGAAAGAACTTAACTATGACATGTGGCTCGGACCAACACCATTTACACCCTATACCGAAAAGCGCGTTCATGCCCCCTTTCAAACCAACCAGCGGCCAAACTGGATGCGCATCAATACCTACGCACAAGGCATGATCTGCAACTGGGGCGCGCATTATTTTGATATGGTGCAATGGGCGAACAACACTGATTACACGGGACCCATTGAGGTTGAAGGCAAAGGGGAATTCCCGATGAGCCTCTGGAACACGATGATAAATTTCGAAATAAGGTATCGCTATGCCAACGGTGTTGTAGTAACAGTGCAGCAAACACCTACCAGTCAGCCTTCAATTAAATATATAGGCAGCAAGCATTGGCTGAAGATCGACGGTTACCCTGGGGTTACTACCAGCAGCGACCCGTCTTTACTTACTCGCGAACCTGAAAAAGGCGAACTGGATCTTTCCAAAACACTGTGGGATAAAAATGATTTCATAGAAGGCGTTCGTGACAAAAAACAAACGCTTGAGCCCGTTGAAGTAGGTCATCGTTCCATTTCCATCGCACAGATAGGTTTGATCGCCTGCCAGGTAGGTGCCAAGCTTTCGTGGAATCCTGAGTCGGAATTATTCCAGGGAAATAATTACGCTAATGCTTTAATCGTGGCGCCTTTATCGAGAAAGCAATGGGACGTGCAAGTTTGATAAGCTTTAAGTTAAAAAACGTTTTATACATCAAAACAAATCATATGTCCGGAAAAAATTTAACCAGCGAGGATAAGCAAATATTTGACCGCGATGGTTACCTGCTGGTGCGTTCCATGTTTTCTGCAGCGGAAATTGACCTGCTTTACAGTATTGCCACCAACGATTCGGTGATCAACAAAAAGAGTTATGACCGTGGTGATAAGGAAGGATTGAGGACCAAACTGGCGCTCTGGTATTCTCTTGGAGAAGATATTTATAGCCTGGTAGCAAGGTCAGAGAAAATAGTTTCGGGTGTTGAACTGTTGCTTGAAGGGGAAGCCGCTCATTTTCATTCCAAGCTGATGCAGAAGGAACCACTGGTAGGCGGAGCCTGGGAATGGCACCAGGATTATGGGTACTGGTACCGAGATTCGTTTTTGTTTCCCCAGATGTTAAGCGTGCTAACGGCTTTAACGGCGGCAAATATGGAAAATGGTTGCTTGCAGGTGATCAGGGGTTCACACAAACTTGGCAGGATAGATCATGGTATGGCGGGTGAACAGGTAGGGGCAAACCAGGAGCGTGTTGATGAAGCCCTGAAGCGCATGGAACTGGTATATGTTGAAATGGAACCGGGAGACACCATCTTCTTCCATAGCAATACTATTCATCGTTCAGACAGGAACAATAGCGCTAGTTCTCGCTGGTCGCTGATCTCCGCCTACAACCTGATAACCAACAAACCTTTTAAAAGTAATAATACTTCTTCCTTTACACCTATCAGTAAAGTTCCTGATAGTGCGATACTTGAATACCATGCAGGCAGCATATCTGAGGAAGCAGACTTTTTAGTAAAGTAATTGATTGGGTGGCGTGCATTTTTTTAACCACAAAACGCTACGAAGCCCTTTTTAATGGCGGTAAATGTTGTCTCGTCACCTTGTGTCCTTAGTGCCTCCTTAGTGCCCCTTGTGGTAAAAAAAACTCTTAAATCCTCCCTGAGGGTCCGAAATCCAGAGTTTTATTTAACCACTAAGCACACTAAGAAGGCACAAGGCACACAGGGACATGCTGATAATATATGAGAAGCTCTTTTGAATGGCGGCAAATGGTGTCTTCGTCACCTTCACCTTGTGCCCTCCAGGGTACATAATTTGCATCGTTAAGTTTTATACAGCAATCAGTTTTAAATCCCCAAAATCAAATGATGGATACAAACACTAATGACGAAAAAGACACAGCGAGTAATAGTGAAAAGCAAGCTAACGACAAAGCACCGGGAGAAGAAAGGGGCAAGGCCGAATTGGTGAAGCCCGAAAACCTAAAGGGTAAGAGTGTCGATGCTGATCCCTCAACCGAAGAGGGCAAGCCAGTTGAAACTGACAAAAGCTAATTGGACTAACATTAAAAGGTAACTCAAACCTGGACTTCGAGAAG
>JBBPYM010000486.1:0-6668 GCA_038199905.1 Chitinophagales bacterium
ATGCATTGATGAAAGATTATCAGTACGATGGCATGGACACCTGCGCTGTAGATGGCATGTGCGCTACCAACTGCCCGGTGGATATTAACACCGGAGATTTAATAAAGCGCCTGCGTCGGGAAAATCATTCTGTCACACAAAATAAGATGGCCCTTTGGGTGGCTAATCATTTTGCGTTGGTAGAAAGTCTTGTAAAAATTGGCGTGCAAAAGGGGCTTTTCTTCAATAGTATTTTTGGGAAGAATTTCATGCGCCAGCTCACCACTGGTGTAAAAAGAATATTTCCTGCCATACCGTTGTGGCCCGCTTATATTAAAAAGCCCGGCCATAAATTATCAACGCAGGAGCACGGTGTGCCCGGTCACCAGGTAGTTTATTTCAGCAGCTGCATATCCAGGCTCATGGGTGGTGAAACGGGTAATGAGTTTTTATCTGTTTGCAAAAAGGCCAGTATGCAGGTGATTATTCCGCAGCACATGAAGGGTACTTGTTGCGGCCAGGTTTTTTCATCCAAAGGTTTTGTCGACGCTTTCAGGCAAACAGCCAACAGTACTATAGAAAAATTATGGCAGAGCTCGGGGCAGGGTGCTATTCCGGTTGTGTTGGATGTAACAAGTTGCACACAAACTGTCAGAACCTACCGTCCTTATCTTACAGAAGAAAATCAGTTGTTGTACGATAAAATGAAATTTGAAGATATAATAGAATTTATTGCAGACAATTTATTGCCGCGGTTAAATATCACTAAGCAAAAAGATGCGATTGTTTTTCACCCGGTTTGTTCCGCTTTTAAAATGGGTACGGTCACAAAATTGCAAACTATTGGCAATGCCTGTGCAAAAAAAGCCGACATGCCGTTTTTTTCAACATGCTGTGGTATGGCCGGTGACAGGGGATTTTATTTTCCCGAGCTCACCAACGCAGCCACAAAAAATGAAGCCGCAGAAGTAAATCAACAAAAGTATGACGGTTATTTTTCATCTTCCCGAACTTGCGAGATGGCGATGAGCGCCGCCACCGGAAAAGATTACGCGTCTGTGTTGAAATTATTAAACGAAGTAACGTCTTGAAATCGGTGTTGTTAATGCATAAAATAAAAAGAAAAATATGAGTTTTCATTTCAATCCCCCCACCCGGATATTAATGGGGCCTGGTCCGTCTGATGCGCATCCAAGAGTATTGACTGCCATGGCAAGGCCGCTGATTGGTCATCTTGATCCCGCGTTTATTAAAATGATGGATGAAGTCAAAATTATGGTGCAGGAAACCCTTCTCACGAAAAATAATTTAACGTTTGTTGTCTCGGCGCCGGCAACTGCCGGTATGGAAACCTGCGTTGTTAACCTGATTGAGCCGGGCGATGAATGCATTGTTTGTATCAATGGTGTTTTTGGTGGGCGGCTGGCAGAAATAGCAGAAAGATGTGGCGCCAAAGTACACAGGGTAGAAACCGATTGGGGAAAGGTAACAGAACCGGCTCAATTGAAACAAATGCTGGAGAAATGTCCCAGGCCAAAATTTGTGGCATTGGTACATGCCGAAACATCTACCGGTGCGCTGCAGCCTTTACAGGAAATAAGCGACATGGTACACAACGCAGGTGCACTGCTTTTGGTAGATGCCGTTACTTCTTATTGTGGTGTGCCGCTTAAGGTTGATGAGTGGAACATTGATGCTATTTTTACCGGCTCGCAAAAAAATCTTAGCGCGCCGCCCGGACTTTCGCCCGTGAGTTTTTCTGAAGCCGCGGTAAAAGTCTTAGAGGCGAGAAAAACAAAAGTGCCCAGTTGGTTTTTAGATTTAACCATGGTAAAAAACTATTGGGCAGGTGCTAAACGCGCCTACCATCATACTGCCCCCGTGTCATCTATCTATGCACTGTATGAATCGCTTTGCCTTGTGCTGGAAGAAGGACTGGAAAACCGCTGGGCCCGCCACCAGGAAGTGCACCAGTACCTAAGATCAAAATTGGAACCTATGGGTTTTCGTTTTTTAGTAGATGAAAAACACCGCCTTCCCAATTTAAACTCCGTGTATTTGCCGGATGGTTCAGACGAGGCAGCACTGCGGGCAGACCTGTTGAATAAATACAATATCGAAGTTGGTGGTGGACTTGGAGCCTTTGCCGGAAAAATCTGGCGCATTGGCATTATGGGCGAAAGCTGTACAAAAAATCATGTTAACCTGCTGGTGGGGGCGTTGGAAGAAATGATTTAGGGGTATGGGGTATGAGGTATGGGTATGAGGTATGGGGTATGAGTGCCTGCTAACCTATCAGGTTTGCACACGGTGTGTTGTTACTATTTGAGCAACCATATAGGTTTTAATCAAGGGCTTTTCACTTATTATTGAGACCTTAAAGTTCAACAGCAGCGGGCTTAGGGCTGGGCTAACCTATAAGGTTTGCACACGGGTTGTTATAACAATTTGATCAACCTTGTAGGTTTTAAACACGGTCTCCTCACTCATTATTAAAACACTTACCAAGGTCATTGTACTAAATATACTATCCCATGTTGCAAAATATCGTGGAACCAAAAATGGTCACGAAGACACAAAGCCACGAAGTAACACGAAGTTTTTTTAATTCTCCTTTGTGTGCCTTCGTGGCTTCGTGTCTTTGTGGCCTGTCTATGCTATTGAACCTTGTTTTTCCTAAGAACCTAATAACCTGGATTCTGCATGGTTTTGCTTTTGCGGTCCCGACAAGGCTTTGCCACTTGTCTGAATACCATCGAGGAAAGTTTGTGGTATGGGCCTGAGGTTATGAATATCTTTTCCTGGCGGGTAACAGTCGAGTTTTTTGTACCTTTCTCCAGTACGGTTGCACCTTCCAGTGTTTTGCTACTGTCGTCGATAACTTTCCCAGATACCGGGAAAATTTGTGCTTTAATGGAAAAAGAAGAAATAAGGAAGAAAAGAAGAATACAATCTTCTTTAATGATTTCGCGTTCATAATAGCATCGTTAGTTTAGATGATTAAGAATAATGAGCGTATCTTATCAATGTTAACTTAAAAGTAAGTTTTGAACTTATGTGTTTGAATAAAAAATATGCAATCGTTCCCGACCGGTAACTGTTTTGGAATCATTGCGCTGTAATGTACGTCAGGCGTGGCTTGATATATCTCATGCAAATAGAATAGCATATCATACTTTCTGATGAAAACGCCAGTGATTTCTGTTTAACAGTGATAACCGTATTGTGAATTTAAATTTGGAAAACCTTTGAGCAGAAAATAGCCGTCGGCCTGTTAAAATATTTTTCAACCAGGAACAGTACCATGTGCAAAAACGGTTATGCGCAACCGTTAGTGTGTATTTCTTTTTAACGCTATCAGTTTAGGCGTCTGCAGATTGTTGTTTTTAAGCAGCCTCCTAAAACCGCTTGCCGCAGCCCAATGTGTGCAACAGGTTTTCCCTTCCAGCAATTCGGTTGCCGCGATTAGAAAAGTATAACAAAGGTGTTTTGGCAGATGATACATAATCCTGTCCATAAAAGTATTGCCACGCCCATTGACAGTAAGCAATAGTTTGATTAAATATGATGTTTCTTTAAGATTGTTTAAAAATATTGCGTGTTCATTTTGTGATTATTTGATTTAGATTAGCAGTGTTTAAGAAATCAGCATTTTTTCTATTAACTCACCAGACGCAAACAAAACAGTTTATGCTCGAATATCTATGTCAACATCCACTTTCCCTGGAGTTCTCACCCGGTAAAATGAATATTTTTAATAGCCGAATAAGTTGCGGTGGGATCGCCCGAATAATGTACCTGATTATCTTTCTTGCATTTACATCCCTGGCGACTGAAGCGCAAACATCCAAGACCTGGGTCACCTACAATGGAGAGACCGGCGGTCCGGGACAGGGAAAAAATATTGTACTTATAAGTGGTGATGAAGAATATCGATCAGAGGAAGCACTGCCGATGCTTGCCCAGATTCTCGCAAAAAGATATGGGTTTAATTGTACGGTTCTTTTTGCCACCGACCCCAAAACAGGGCAGATCGACGCCATGAACCAGACCAATATCAATGGACTGCACCACCTTAAAAATGCAGATCTTATGATCCTTTTTACCCGTTTCCGGGAACTTCCGGACTCACAAATGGTTTATTTTGACGAGTACATACGAGCCGGCAAACCAGTCATCGGCCTAAGAACGGCTACGCATGCATTTAATTATACCAGGAATAAAAACAGTCCGTTTGCTCATTACGATTATAAAAGTACGGCTACCGGCTCGGAAGATGGATTTGGCAGGAAGGTGCTCGGTGAGACCTGGATTAATCATCATGGTCGCCATGGCCAGGAAGGAGCGAGAGGATTGATCAATGGCATAGAACAGGATAAAAAAAATCCTATTCTTAACGGCGTAAGAGATATCTGGGTGCCCACTGACGTTTATACCGTGAAGAACCTTAACGGAGATGCTACCACGCTTGTCTACGGCCAATCTACCAGTGGCATGACGCTGGAATCTCCTGTTAATCTTGGCAAATCTGTGATGCCGGTAGCTTGGACCAAAACCTATACTGGTGAAAAGGGTAATGTTGCAAGAGTATTTACCACTACCATGGGCGCCTCCATCGATCTCGTAAACGAAGACCTTCGCCGGCTGCTGGTCAATGCCTCCTTATGGGCGGTTGGAATGGAAAAACAGATTCCTGAAAAGGCAAACGTGGACTTTGTCAGCCCCTATAACCCAACAATGTTCAGCCCGGCTCTTTTCAAAAAGGGACTGTTCCCTTCAATGTACGAATGGAAATGATCAATAGCTATCAGCCTTCAGCTATCAGTTATCAGCCAAAGCCTACCGCGTCGGACGGAGTCTGATAACAAATCCAGCATAATACCAATAGCATGCGATGATTCCCGAATTTGTCTGAACTGTGATTGATTTGATTAAATGATTACTATGATGTTGTGGTTTAATCATGCAAATCATTTAATCAAATCAATCATAGTTCAGACAAAAAATGACTTGTATGCCCCTGTGATCTAATCATGCAAATCATTTAATCAATCAATCCTAGTTCAGACAGCAAAGGGTTGGCATGATGCTGTGATCTGATCACGCAAAACATTTAATCAGCTTATTCAAAGTTGAGAGAATAGCATATCGTTATCAGTATTATGTCAGAACTATGACTGAGATCAATTAAAGTTCAGCAATCGCGTAGCTAACGGAAATGTATAAACGTATGAATAATTATCAAAATCGAATTAAAAACTACAACCCCCTTGAGCCCAGTGTATTTATTATTTTTAAAAACATCCGGCTTTGCCCTTCGATGGTTTATAGGCATCGGTTTCACTTTCACTACAAAGAATAGGGCTTTGCTTCAATAACATTGTTTTCTTCATCTGCAATCACAATTGTTGGATGAAATGTATCTACTTCGCCATCTTGCAAGTAAGCAAACGCTAAGACATGGATTGTGTCGCCTTTCTGAAAAAGCTTTGAGGCAGCTCCATTGACTGTCACTTGACCTTTTTGCTTATTTCTTACGGCATATGTAATAATCCGATTGCCATTGGTTCTATTGTTAACGTGAACAAGTTCAAACTGTTTTATTCCTGATGCATCCATTAACTCCGTTGGCAATGAAATGCTGCCAGGATAATTCATTGAACTTTCAGTAACGGTAATGTGTTGAATCTTTGATTTTAATACCTGGATTAGCATTTATCCTCTTTTTTGTTAAAAATAAGACTTTTAACCGTCATAGTACAGCTAACATAACACTTTAGCATAAATCATTATTTTACGCAGTAGCAATATCCCTTGCAAGGTCTGAAGATGGATAATTGAATATCGAGACTTCGTAATGGCTCAAGAGTTCTGCAAACGGCCTCCTGGTTTTGTCCGCATAGAAAAATATTATGGTATTACAATGATATTTGGATTTGTGCACCGACCGGGAGGCGCGTGTTCGGTGAGACAGGTGGTGAAACAGGCCGACATTCTTTGTCTGAACTTTGATTTTTATTTGATTAAATGATTGGCATGATGCTGTGATTTCGGATTTGACTGGGTATTGCGCCAATGTTGTGGTCATTATTCGTATACTTCATTGTACCGTTCCGCTGGAACAGATTTCAAGATATCTTTTTTTCTACCCACCTTTCGTTCCGCTGGAACGAAGATTTCGCATTTGAATGGGACAAGAAATCATGTGATCGGGTTCCTCGTTCCGGCTGGAACGTCAGGTGGGTAGAAAAACAACAAGAAAATATTTTATTCCAGCCGAACAATAAAATGTTGATTGGGTATCTTGCCAACCTTGTGATATTTGATCGTGAACTTAATCATACAAATCATTTAACCAAATCAATCACAGTTCAGAAAACAAATGATTTTCATGACCTTGTAAAGCAATCATACCAATCATTTAATCAAATCGATCACAGATCAGACAATAAATGATTTTCATGATGCTGTGATTTCATCATGGAAACCACAAATAGAGCAGGGTTCCGCAGAGAGCAGGGTTCCGCAGAGGTCGGATAACCTAACTACTAACCAAGGCTCTTCCGGCAGCCCGCTCTTGCTGATTCCCTGGTTCTGAAGCGGTATTTAATTAAAAATCTTGCTTAGTTTCACAGAATAAACCAGGAAAGTTTTAAGTTACGTCCCTACAGGTACTACATATTATGAAA
>JBBPYM010000487.1:0-12531 GCA_038199905.1 Chitinophagales bacterium
ACCAGGGCGACGGGCTGCAAAGTATTAACCAGGATGACATAGAATCCATGACCGTTCTTAAAGGGGGCGCCGCCGCAGCATTATACGGTTCGCGCGCAAAAGACGGTGCTATCATCATCACTACAAAAAACGGGAAAGGCAGTTCAGGCATAGGAGTAGAGATTAATTCAAACTTCCAGGCCGAAACCGCGCTTGACTACACCGATTTTCAATATGAATATGGCCAGGGTGAATTTGGCAAGAGGCAGACATCTGTTGCCGAAGCACAAAGCTCCGGCATTTTTGCCTTCGGTGAAAAGTTCGATGGCAAGCCTACACCCCAGTTTGATGGTTCCACCCAACCTTACCTGCCTTATAAAAATCATGTAAAGGACTTTTACCGCACCGGTACAAACTGGAGCAACTCAGTGGCACTATCAGGCGGTAATGACAAAGGTAATTTTCGGTTGTCTTTCGCAAATACAGATGCGGCGGCAATCGTTCCTAACTCGGATTATCATAAAAAGATATTGAACATAGGGTTGAATTATAAGTTCACCCCAAAATTCTCTGTTCAGTTAAATGCAAACTATTCAAACGAATACAATCATAATCCGCCACAGATTGGGTTACAGGATATGAATGCAAATACAACCCTCTACACACTGGCAAACAGCATCGACGTAGCCTGGCTTAAAAATACTTACAAGGATGCTAACGGAAACGAACAACCGCTCGCCCGCTTCACCAACCGTAACAATCCTTACTGGGTAGCACTGCAGCGTTTTGAGAATGTAAGGCGCGACCGCATCCTTGGTACGACTTCCCTTCGCTACCAGCTGCTGGACTGGCTATACGTACAGGGGCGCATCGGCCAGGATTATTACACCCGCCCGTATGATTATAACAGGCCAACCGGTACGCGTTCTATTGGTGCCGCAGCCAGCGGATTCAATGGCTATTATTACCAGGATGTAACCACCTTCCGCGAGCGTAACATGGATTTCCTGGTGGGCGCCAATAAAATCTTTGGCAATTTTGGCGTTGATATAACTGTTGGTGGTAACCAGCTGCAACAGATCTATGATAACATGAGCACGGCTGTCACCAACTTCTATGTTCGTGATCTTTATACTATAGGTAACGGGCAAACTAAAAACCCAAATTACCGCTATAGCAAAAACCGGATTAACTCGCTTTACGGTGCGGCAGAGTTTTCCTTTAAAAATTATTTGTTCCTAAATCTTACCGCCCGTAACGACTGGTTTTCTTCACTTAACATAAATTCAAACAATTATCTCTACCCCTCCGCGAGTTTGAGCTTCGTGTTTTCTGATGCTTTCAAAACCAAGCCCACCTGGCTAGAGTTTGGTAAACTGAGGGCTTCCATCTCGGGTGTGGGAAGTGGAACAAGTCCATACGCGGGCAACCTGTATTATACCGTAAACGCTAACCAGTTTAACGGTAACGCACTTGGAAGCATCTCCGGTTCAGTAAGCCCAAATCCTAACCTTAGACCACTTATAGTAAAAGAAAAGGAAATTGGAGTGGAACTTAGAACATTTAATAGCAGGGTAAATCTCGACCTGGCCTTCTACAAAAAGAATACGGTAGATGAAATACTTAATGTAGACATCTCTAATGCATCCGGCTTCAGCCAAACAAAAGTGAACGTTGGTAAACTGGAGAATAAAGGGGTAGAGGCATTATTAACGCTGGTGCCCGTTACAGCAAAAAATATAACGTGGGAAACAGGTTTCAATGGCAGTTACAACATCAGCAAAGTAATTGAACTCGCAAACAACCAGCAGCGTTTTGATGTAGGCACCGGCGAGTTTTTTGGTTTCGTGTCGCACGAAATCGGCATGCCACTGGCATCATTGAGGGGTTTTGATTATAAAAAAGATGCCAAAGGAAATATCATCACAAGCGGCGGGCTGTTCCAGCAGGGGAATATTGTCACTTATGGAAGCGCTATTCCAAAATGGGTAGGCGGCTGGATCAATACCATTACCATTAAGAGACTTCGCGTATTCACCCAGGTTGATTTCAAGGCAGGATACAAGATTATGTCTAATTCAAACCTTAACTTTTACAGAGAGGGTCTGTCGCAAGAATCACTAATTGGCCGCGAGGGAGGTGTGCTGTTCAATGCTGTCAACGCAGACGGTTCGGCTAATACTACGAAGGTTGAAGCCCAACAATTCTATACACAATACCGCAGCACCAATATCGCCACCCCGTTTGTTTACGATGGAAGTTTCGTGCGCTGGCGCACATTGTCTGTCAGTTACGACTTCTCACACTATTTCACAAAAACTTTTATAAAGGGTCTGTCAGTTTCAGCGATGGTACACAACCCGCTGATGATAAAAAAATACATCGCCAACCTCGACCCTGAGGCACAGGTATCCGCGCAAGACAACCTGCAGGGAATCGAAACCCACACTTTGCCAACAACACGCAGCTTTGGCATGAACGTAAACATTAAACTTTAACTACTTCCAATTTTTATTTATGAAAAGAATATATATATACCTGGTGGTGTGCGGATTAATTTTTGGAACCAGCAGTTGCGACAAAGATTTCGAGCAGGTAAATACAAACCCGGTTCTTGCAACATCTCTCGACCCGGTTTATCTTTTTTCAAACGCACAATTTGGATCCGCACTGGCTACCTTATATTACCAGATGCAGGTGGTACAGCAGATGAACACACCGTTTACCGGTGTACTGGAAGGCGGTAACCATAATATCGTTTATGATCCCAACACCAATGCCAACTTTAATACTTTGTACACCGCGCCCAGCGGTGCGGTTGTGCTGCTCACATCAGTGATAAATCAGACTAAGACCAACACGGCCAGGACTAATCTTTACAATATGGCCCGCATTATGAAGGCTTATGTGTTCCAGGTACTGGTAGATACTTATGGAGATGTGCCTTATACAGAAGCCGGCCTCGGTTATCTGCAAGGTATAAACCTTCCAAAATACGACGACCAAAAATTAATATACGCCGATCTGCTCAAAGAACTGGAGGAAGCAACAAAGGCACTCGATGCCACCAAACCCATTGAACAGGGCGACTTGTTTTACAAAGGCGTAATTGCTCAGTGGAAAAAACTCGGTTACTCATTACTGTTACGCGTGGCCATGCGTTATACAAAAGTGGATGCCACAAAAGCACAGCAGTACGTAGCCATCGCCGCCGCAGGGGGAGTGATGCAGTCCAATGCCGATAACGCCTTGATACCATTTAATAGCGTTTTTAATAATCCAAATGCAAACTCTTATACAGGAACAGAACGTGGTAATTTCTACCTCGGAAAACCATTTGTCGATTATCTAAAAACTACTGCTGACCCGCGACTGGCTGTTATAGCGGTAAAGTACCAGCTTCCTGCAAACCCGCTGGCAACCGTAGGCGCTGAGGATACCAATCCACTAAACCAGATGGGAATGCCCTTTGGGTATAACGAATCAACTATTGTTAATGATCCCCTATTCCCGGGCAAGGCTGGTGCTGCCTGGAAATATTCCCAGCTCAACAGACGCACGCTGGCAAAGATCGACGCACCGGAATTTATTATCACCCACGCACAAACCCAGCTATTAATGGCTGAAGCAGCGCAACGGGGCTGGGTATCGGGAACTGCTGCCAGTTATTACAATGCAGGCGTGCGGGCACATATGGACCAGATGAAACTCTACGATGCATTGGCAACAATTACACCTGACAAACAGGATGCTTACCTGCTCGCCAATCCCTTTAATCCCTTAAAAGCATTAGAACAAATAAATTCACAATATTGGGTGGCATCATTTCTCAATGGCTCGGAAGCCTGGGCAAATTTCAGGCGTAGTGGTTTCCCTGCGCTCACTCCTAACCCATACCCAAGTGCCGACCCCTCAGTTAAGGGAGATTTTGTGCGTCGGCTGGTCTATCCAGTAAGAGAAAAGTCGGTGAATACTGACAATTATAACGCCGCAGTAGCACGTATGGGTGCAGACAACCTCGCAACAAGGTTGTTTTGGGATAAATAAAAAGATAAAGCAACAGGTCAATCGTAACGACCTTCTAAAATTAATTTAACGGGCTATTTATTATTAAGGTTATATAAATCTTCAACATGAAAAACATCTTAACACAGTTATTTGAAAAGGAAGCAGCGGAACAAAAAAAAATCAAAAGCCTGGCAATACAGGAACATGCTCCCGAAGATGGGCGCAGGAATTTCTTTAAGAAAACGGCCGCCCTGGGTGGCATGGCACTAGGCGGATTTATGTTTGCGCCGATTGAAGACACACTCGCGCAATCAACTTCGGGTGTTAACCGCAACAGCGCTCCTTCCGACCTAAAGATTACCGATATGCGTTATGCCGTGATAATGACGGCTACCGGCAGAAGCCCTATCATCCGCATAGATACCAACCAGGGGCTCTATGGCCTGGGCGAAGTGAGGGACGGGGCAGACCAGCGGTATGCCTTGTTTTTAAAGAGCCGCATTTTAGGCATGAACCCCTGCAGCGTTGAAATGATCTTCAAAACCATCAAACAATTTGGTTTTCACGGCCGGCAGGCCGGTGGTGTATGCGCTGTTGAAATGGCGCTATGGGACCTGGCCGGCAAGGCCTATAATGTTCCTGCCTACCAGCTGCTCGGCGGCAAATACAGGGATAAGGTGAGGTTGTATGCCGACACCCCGGAGGAACAGGATATGAACGTCTTCGGCGCCAAGGTAAAGGACCGTCTTGAAACCAGAGGATATACCTGGCTAAAAATGGATCTCGGAATAGAACTGATAAAGGATATTCCGGGCACCACCGTTAATTCGAATT
Organism: Chitinophagales bacterium; assembly: GCA_038199905.1. GTDB lineage: Bacteria > Bacteroidota > Bacteroidia > Chitinophagales > Chitinophagaceae > JADCRZ01. Next base: position 4,822 of record JBBPYM010000487.1, read on the forward strand.
TCTGGAAAGGCAGCCAGTGGAGCGATAAGGCAATGAGCCTTGGAAATACAAAACACCAGTTCACACAAATTCAAATCACCGAAAAGGGCCTGGACGAGATGGCGAAATATGTTGAAAAAGTTCGCGCAGCTGTTGGCTACGAAGTGCCATTGTCTTCTGATCATTTCGGTCATTTTGATATGAACAACGCCATCCGCCTGGCTAAAAGACTGGAACCTTATCGCCTGGCCTGGATGGAGGATATGTTGCCTTGGCAGTTCACCGATCAGTGGAAAGAAATTACCCGCGCCATAGAAACACCCACAACTACCGGTGAGGATATTTATCTCAAAGAAGAATTTATCAAACTCGTAGATAATCACGCGGTTGATATCATTCATCCCGACCTTGCCTCCTCAGGCGGCCTGCTTGAAACCAAAAAGATCGGCGATTACGCCGAAGAAAGAGGGGTACCGATGGCCATGCACTTTGCAGGCTCGCCCGTGGCTTTCATGGCCAACGTACACTGCGCCGCAGCTACCCAAAACTTCCTCGCCCTGGAACACCATAATATCGACGTTCCGCACTGGGAAAATTTTGTTCACACGGTGGACGGTAAGCCGCTAATTGAAAGAGGCTTCGCTAACGTGCCAAATTCTCCCGGCCTTGGAGTAACGCTCAACGAGGAAGAATTAAAAAGACATATGGACCCTAAGGACAAAAGCTATTTCGCTCCCACCACCGAATGGAATGATAAAAGATCCTGGGACAGGCTCTGGAGCTAGCTGAGATTAACTACATTTTTTAAATAATATATTTATATTCGCCTTCAGCAGTACTGAAAATTAAATTCATCACCTAATAACTAATAATGAAAAAAATACTCTGGTTAATTGGTTTTTGTTTTATGGTCAGCATGGCTTCTTATGCACAGTCAGCTGATGAAAAGCAGGTAGCCGCGGCTCTAGAGAACTTACGGAAGCTTCTTATAGAACCCGATAAAGCTGGCCTGGAAGCCATTACAGCAACTGATTTAAGTTATGGTCACTCAAACGGCAGAATAGAAGACAAAGCTACTTTTGTGGAATCACTGGTGAGCAAAACCTTTGATTTTGTAACCGTTGATCTGACCCAACATTCCATCAAAGTATTGGGTAACATAGCTATCGTGCGCCATAATCTCTCCGGAGACACCAACGACGGCGGCAAACCCGGCCACGCAAACATCGGCATCATGCAAGTTTGGCAAAAGCAACAAGGCAAATGGAAGCTCCTCGCAAGGCAGGCGTTTAAGCTGCTGCCACCCGCTTAAAGCTGTCAGCCATCAGCTATCAGCTATCAGCCAGGGCAATCTAAGCTATTAAAGCTTCAAACTACCATAACAAAATGCTGCGCATGAAAATGCGCAGCATTTTCTCTAAGACGGCTGACGGCTGACGGCTGACGGCTGATAGCTGACGGCTGACGGCTGATAGCTGATAGCTGATAGCTGATAGCTACTTCATAGCATACACCACAATATTCACCCCAAACTTCGTGTTATCCTCCGCCAGGAACCGCTTGTTTCGAAAATCATAGTCCCATTCACAGCCATAGTCTTTGTTGCTGTATAAAACTGAAATCCGGCCATTAATTTCGATGGCTTTCAGGTAGTCATGCACCAGGTCGTCACCCCAGCCGTTTAGCTCGAAAGAAGTTGTAGGCGGACCGTTCTCAAATTTGAAAAATGATCTGTATAGCTCGTGATTGTTCGGAATCTTCTTTAGGACGCCAGCGCCAAAAATAGTTGACATCTGTGTTTCAAAGGATCTCGCGAACAGGCCATCAATATCGTGGTTGCAATCATCCACAAATACAAAACCGCCGTTTTGTACATATCTTTTAAAATTGTTTTTCTCGGTAGTATTGAACTGTACCAGCTTGTGACCGCTCATATAACTAAAGGGATATAGAAAAAGATCCTCGCTGCTCAGTTCCGTAATTTTTTCCTGCATGTTGATAGGAATGGACGTGTATTCCAGCAAAGAATTTAAAATGTTCGACGGCATCCGCTGATCCGTATCCCAGTCACCAGAGGCATATTTGATACGGTTAAATGTGAATTTATCTTTCATGCCTCATCAATTTATTTATTATTTCATCTTATCGAAAACATTTATCCGCCTAATCTTCAAATTCCTGCGCAAATTAACGGTTGTGTAACCCTTATATCTTTATTTTTAATTTTGCTGAGAAACAAAACGATGTATTTAGTGAATTCTAATCAGTACAATTTTGGATAATTCTGAACAAAATATAGTTGGTTTACTGGCAAAGCTGCCATTGCTAAAAACAGAGATCCAAAAAGTTATCGTTGGACAGGACCAGGTATTGGATGAAATTCTTGTTGCATTGCTGGCAGGTGGGCATTGCCTGCTTGAAGGAGTGCCAGGGTTGGCAAAAACCCTGATGGTGAAAACGATCTCGCAGGCACTCGATCTAAGTTTCCGCCGTATACAATTCACGCCGGATCTGATGCCTACTGATATTATCGGTACCGAGATCCTTGAAGAAGATCATGCCAGCGGCAGGCGTTTCTTTAAATTCAACAAGGGTCCGCTGTTTGCGAACATTGTTTTGGCAGATGAAATCAACCGCACACCGCCCAAAACCCAGTCAGCATTGCTGGAAGCCATGCAGGAGTTTGAAGTTACCTATGCAGGTCAGACCTATCTCCTCGATCGTCCTTTTTTTATTATGGCAACGCAAAACCCGATAGAACAGGCAGGTACCTACCCGCTGCCGGAAGCCCAGTTAGACAGGTTCCTGCTCTACGTGAAGATCGGCTACCCCAACGCCAGTGAGGAGATAAATATCTTAACGAACACAACAGGCAACAGGAAAGTAAAAATTGAACCGGTTTTGGGTGCAAGTGAAATTCAACAAATGCAGGCCCTCGTTAGGGACGTAACGATCAACCAGGAACTACTGGAATTTACCAGCCGGCTAATTAGGTCCACCAGGCCCGATACTACGTTTTCGCCTTTTGTAAAAGAATGGGTAAGGTGGGGAGCGGGTCCTCGCGCGGGCCAGGCACTGATCCTCACCGCCAAAGCACGGGCGCTTTTCAAAGGCAGGTATGCGGTATTAATGGAAGATATCCAGTCGATGGCATACCCCTGTTTGAGACATAGGATCCTGATGAATTTTAAGGCCGAAGCTGAAAATATCAGTTCTGACATGGTAACGGCAGAATTACTGAAAGTAACAGAGCGACAAAAAACCGTATTATAAAAACTATGAGCCGGTTACTCGATCCAAAAGTTTTAATGGCAATCAAGGACCTTCCGTTGATGGCCAAAACCGTTGTGGACGGATTTCTTGCTGGCATTAATAGAAGTTCTATCAAAGGACCGGGACTTGAATTCAGCCAGTTCAGAAGTTACCAGCCAGGTGATGATCTCCGTTATCTCGATTGGAAGATGTACGCCCGCTCTGATCGTTATTATATCAGGGAATCGGAAGTTGAAACGAGTATCTCGGTTAAATTATTAATTGATGCCAGCGGTTCCATGAATCACCAGGAAGGTGATTTTAAAAAGATAGAATTTGCAAGGTTGCTGGCCGCATCCCTGGCTTACCTGGCTAATCTTTACGGCGATGCAGTTGGACTGAATGTGTTCCAGGAGGGCAATGTGCACATCCTGCCTTCCCGGCAGGATCATCAACACCTGGCGCGGTTGTTCTTTCAACTGGAAAATATTCATCCCGGTGGAAAGTTCACCGGGCCCGCTCAATACAAGGAGATATTTTCAGGCTCACAAAAAAAAGAACTGCTGATATTTGTCACAGACTTCTACCAGCAGAACAATGAAATCTTCCGGCTGCTCGATTCCTTAGGTAACTTGAAACACGAGATCATCGTTTTTCACCTCATGGCAGGCAACGAAATTGAACCGGATTACAAAGAATACAGCACCCTTGAAGACCTCGAAACAGGTGCCACCGTGCAGGTGGCCAGGGAGCAGTCTGGCCATATTTACCAACAGCGCATGCAGCAATATTTGGCTGACTTGCGCTTGCAGTTGTTAGACCGCAAAATATTTTATCGTTTGATAAGAACCGATCAGTCGCTGGACCAGGCGTTACGAGATTTTTTGAACCAGCGCAATAAATCAAGCACCTAAGTTTTGATCCAGTTTATACAACCCATATGGCTCGCTGTATCAGCAGGTGTAATAATACCGCTGGTCATCCATTTATGGAACATACAAAAAGAAAAAACTGTAAAGGTTGGTAGTATCTTTTTATTCACTGCTCGCTCAAAGCAACATGCGAAGAGGCTGCAATTGCATGACATACTTCTATTAATTTTAAGAAGCTTTTTTATTTTGCTGCTGGCTTTATTGTTGGCAGGGCCATCATGGTTCAACCCGTCCGCAAACAACACAAGCAAAGGCTGGATTTTAATAGAACCCGGTAGTATCCGTAAAATATATCCCCGCTTTCGCTCATCAATAGATTCGATGTTAAATGCTGGGTATGAATTTCATTATTTTACCCCCGGCTTCGAAAAAGCTAAACTCGGTACAGCCCTTGAACTCCCACCGGACAGCAGCATTCAGAATCCCCACTGGGCAGTGTTAAAATTGTTGGAACAACAGGCGCCCGCGCTGCCCATACATGTATTTACTGGCAATAGACTGTCGCGTTTTGCAGGCAACCGGCCCGAACTATCGCTGGATCTTACCTGGCATATTGACACCACCGTTGCCCCGGCACGTGCTGCCCTGGCGGCCGCTTATCTTATTGGTTCTGACAGCATAAGAATTCTTAGGAAGAAAAACACTGCTGTCGGTACAAAAATCTCGCAGGTTGATATTTCGGCTACTCGTCAGCGTGATGCGGCTTATAATGTCCGTTTTGATTCAGGAAAATTGATGGTCTCAACACCCGGCATCGCCACCGGTAAAGCTTTTGCTGGCAGTACAATAGAAGTTGATACCTCCACCCTGCAGGTTGCAATTTATGCTGGTAATTTTAATGTTGACGCCAGTTACCTTTTGGCAGCATTGCAGGCGATCCAGCAATATACGTCCCGCACAATAAATATTTCACTTGTAAAAAATGTCAGGGATATCAAGCGCGGCCAGCACTGGTTGTTCTGGCTTTCCGAAGATAGCGTTCCAAAAGATTTGCAGGTTGCCAATATTTTCAAATATGAAGCCGGAGAGCTTGCAGCAGTTTCAAGTAATATTAACATAAGCGGCGTTGGCACCATCCCGTTATACCAGTTAAAAGCTGCTCGAAGTCTTGCAACTAATGAAACGCCGATATGGGAAGATGGTTTCGGTCGTTCCATACTTTTGGCAACACCGGCAAATAACGGAACGGTATATCAATTTCTCAGCAGGTTTAATCCGGCGTGGAACGACCTGGTTTGGTCAGGGGATTTTCCAGCTATACTATGGCAGCTGATGGCCAGCCATGATATTGTCAATAAATATGATCAAAGAATAATCGATACGCGACAGCTCGAACCTGTACTATCTCCAGGTAAGAATAGGTTTAAAACTGCTGGTTTCAACCACGATCTTTCAGGTTTAACCTGGCTTGCAATCTTGATTGTTTTCTTTTTGGAAAGGATGATTTCGCTAAGGCATAAAAAGGAACTGCATGGTTGAACAGTCAGCCAGAAATAGCATGACATCCCTGGTAAAGAAATGGCGGATATTTACTATTTTTTCAGACCTGTTGATTGCGCTTGCAATTGCCTGTTTGGTTTTTATGGTGATGTATAAAACCACCCCGCTGCCGTTGTACTGGAGTTTAGTTGGCCTGATAATAATTTTTACATCATTATTACTCTTACGCCGGCCATGGAGCGTGAATGAAAATGACCTGGCTCGCTTTTTAGATTATTCATACCCGGAACTGGAAGAGAGCAGCGCTCTATTACTTAAGCCATTTGCATCTTTGAATCTGCTTGAAAAAATGCAGTTGGCTAGAATTGAACCGGTCATCACCCGACTTCCTACACCGTTGAAATGGCGCCATAAGCTAAAGCGCTCGTTAATTACCTTATCAGTAAGCTTGATTGTTTGTGGTATCATCAGCCTCATTCCTTATGAACGGGAGGCTGATACTGCGCGTCTGAAAACTGTTGATCCTGCAACAAAAGATGCTTTCAAGCTCGAGCAGAAACCTGCGTCTGTTAAATCCGTATCTGTAACGATCATCCCGCCAGCTTATACCCGCAAGTCAAGCCGTGAGCAGGATAGGTTTAATTTGTTGGTAGAAGAAAATGCTGTTGTTACCTGGCAGGTAGCTACCAGCTCCCCCGTAAAGGATCTTAAGTTTATTTTTAGTGATACATTGATGCTTTCTTTAAAACCTGCAAACGATAAAAACACTTTGTGGTCGCTTAGGAAGTCATTGCGTGAAAACGGATTTTACCAGGTAAAGGCAGACGGTAACTTATCTGCGTTGTATAAAATCGAAACCATCCCTGATCTGTTGCCGGTTATTAAAATACAATCTCCCACACCTTATTTTGTCGTGGATTTTGGCCAGCCAGGAAAAGTAACCGCGGACGTTTTTCTTTCGGATGATTATGGTATCGCTTCCGCTATCATCATGGCTACCATAAGCAGCGGCAGCGGCGAAGGTGTGAAATTTAAGGAACAACAGATCTCTTTTACAAATTTTATCGGAGGCAGGCAAATGTACCGGTTCAATAAATCACTTGACCTGGTTTCTATGGGATTACAGCCGGGCGATGAGTTATACTATTATGTTAAAGCTGTTGATAATCATGGCCAGGAAAACAGGTCTGATATTTATATCATTAACATGCCCGATACTGCGCAGCTTATGAGCATGGAAGGGATGGCCACCGGTGTTAACCTCGTACCAGAATATTTCAGAAGCCAGCGCCAGATCATCATCGAAACGGAACAACTGATCAGGGAAAGAGATACCATCCCGCTGCAACAATTCAACAATCGCAGTAACAATCTTGGACTGGATCAAAAATTACTCCGTCTGCGGTATGGTAAATTTTTAGGGGAAGAATCAGAAAATGAAATTGGGGGTGATGAGGATCATGACCATGACATCACGGGCGAAAAAGCGCATAGTGATGCCAGTGACTTTGGAAACGCTGCGGCAATCATGGATGCTTACACACATAAGCATGACAACGCCGAGGATGCTACTTTCTTTGAACCGGCTCTAAAAGCGCAGCTTAAGGCAACACTTACTGAAATGTGGAAATCAGAACTGCAACTGAGAACATATAAACCCCGGCAGGCTCTTCCATTTGAATATAAGGCACTGCGTTTGCTAAAGGACCTGCAGCAAAAATCAAGAGTGTATGTTGCAAAAACAAGTGTTAAAACTACTCCACTTAAACCTGGCACCCGTCTCACTGGGGAGCTGGATAAAATCATTGAACCAATAACAGTTAATGCGCACGTAAAGACTAAGAATCCTGCAGCCTCCATTCAGGCGGCCATTCCGATACTGGAGGATTTAAAAAATGGAGTTCCCCTGAAAAATGAAGAGATAGACATCCTAAAAAAGGCGGCTACCCTGTTAACGCAGTCAGGTGCCTTCTCACCCGGCGAATACCTGGAGCCACTAAGCGCTCTGCGAAGGATAATACCGGGAGCAAGCAACCCGGGAATTAATGCTCTCCCCGATATATTGCTGGTTCAACAAGCGCTTCAAAGGCTGTTGCCTTCCCCGCGG